>JAMCZD010000392.1 GCA_023473405.1 Candidatus Omnitrophota bacterium | reverse complement strand
TCCGATCTCGTTCAACAGCTGGGACCACAAGGCACAGCCCCGGGACCAAACAAAATGAGAATTGCTGACCGTCCGGGGTGAGCGCCAGGCTGTTTGGAGTCGAACCTGGTGGTGATTGAGGATAAAGCGATGCTGTAAGGGTTTCGAGCGTTTTGCCGGTATCGAGATCGAGCACAGTAACCGTGTTGCGGTTGGCATTGGCTACATACAGAATCTTGCCGGATGGGCTCGCGACCATCTCATTGGGATGCTCTTGGGTGGGCCAATGGTCGACGACCAGGTGCTGGTCGAGGTCTACCACCGCCACTTGTGCCTGCGCCCATAAACTGACGTAGAGACGCCGGCGCGCCTCGTCAACCACGCACCCGTACGGAAAGGGTTCAGCCGAAGCCGGCAACTGTAAACGGGCTTCGTCTCGCTTGGTGGCTGCCGCAAGGTCGGGATCGCTTGGCGGCTTAATCCCATTTCCATCCGCCAGCTTCGTTCCGGCTAGCGTGGATAGTTCGAAAACCACCTTGCCCGATTCGAGATTCAACTCGTCAACCTGGTGGCCCCTGACGTTGGCCACCCAGAGACGCCTGCCGTCCCGGCTGACGGCTAAGCCCGCGGGAACACCTCGCTGTGATGCCTCTCGCAGGCGGATCTGGCGGGGATCGCTAAGGTAACCCTCCCGAAATGAGAAGGAATGAACCACTTCATCACCGGCGCCGCTAATGAACAGCCTCGAACCATCCGGCGCAAAGGCCAAACCGTAAAAGCCCTCCTCAATCCCAACCCGGCATACCACCTTGGCTCGATGAATATCGACTACCACGACCTCGTGTGGCCCATAACCGCAATGTAAGACCGCGGCATACCCGCTCCCGGGATGCACCGCGATGTTCACCGGGAAATCACCCAGGCGCACCTGCCTTCCGACGGGCCGCAACGACCATTGGTTGGGTAACAGGATCGAGCCATCAGCCTGTTGCCCGGGCAGGGTGACCGGGTTGCGCGCCGCTTGAGGTGTTGACTCCGCTGCTTCAATCAGCCCACCACTCCAGATTGCTGAGGCCGCCAATTGGAACGTCAGGAATAAGCACAATGGTCTTGGCATATGAAATTTGACGGACCTTGGCCCGACCGTTTTCCCGCGTCAAGCATTTGTACACCCATGTCCCAAATAGTGGCACAGGAGTGTGAGGAGCTTGGAGCGTGGAGCGTGAGGAGCGTATGGTGTGGGAGTGCGCCGGCAGAGCGAAGCGGCGACGGCGCTTTTCTTGAAGCCAAGGCGGTGCTGCGTCCGCACTTCCAATAAGCTGCTATTCCGGCGCCGGAGGCATCACTTCGTCTTCATTGGGGAGAGTTGATTCTCCGGTGGCTTCCGCGGGTTCCGGGGAAGAAACCGCCGAGGTCCATTGTCTAAGCTGTTGCCGGAGAGCGGGTTCGTCGGAGATTTTGCGAAGCATCCCTTCGACAGAGGATTGCGCGCCTCGGGCGGTTAGGGTGCCTGTAAACTGGAATGTTCCCGTCAGTTTCTTGTCCTTCTCGAGATTGTAGTAACGGACCAAGGCGCCGAGCACCCATTCGCCCGACAAGTAATCGAGGAACAGGTGTTTGTGCATGGGGATAACCTCGCGCACCTTCCAGGCCGAATTGGGTATCCCATGGATAATTTCAGCTCGTTGCCGGGGTGTGAGTTGTTTCATCCGCCGCCTGACTTCGTCCGTGCCCATGGGCTCGACGCTTTCCATCCGAGCCACGTAGTCGTTGACCATCTTCCGCGCCAGCGGCTTTTCCATCAGGGTTTGGAGGATTACTCCCACGGCGTTCTTGATGGCGCTGATCGAAAGCCCGTAGGTAGCTTTAAGTTCCTCGTCGCTTTGGTCTTTCACGAACAAGTCGTAAGCCATCCGGCGATCTCGGGTAGCCTTTGCAGCCAAGTCCCGCGGCTTCGCCTTTTCTTCACCTTCATGGAACATGAGGATGGTGTTCAGAGGTATCAGCCTGATCACCTTTATCCGGTCGTTCATCGGCATTCGGTGGAGGGCCCAGCGCATCTTTTTCCGGCTGACGGTTTTCACCCCGGTCAATTCCATCTCTATTCGCTCGGCTTCAGCCACCAGGGGAGGGCTTTCGAGGATGGAATCGACCATTTTGAAAACCGTGTTCCGGGCATTTTTATAGGATGCACTGGGCTCGACGTAGCGTGATGCCAGGGTATTCTGGGCGCGCCTGGCCATTTTCGTGGCCTCTTCGATTGCCTTTTTAGCCGATATATAGGCCGCCTCCGGATCGGGCTTAGCCGTTCGGTTATGCACGGCCTTTAGAATGGCGTTGTTCCTGGCCACCTCCGGTTCGATCAACTTGCGGCCCGAAGACTTGGCGGCCATGGCCAGGGCGGCTATCTCGACGTTGCTCACCGATTCGCCTATACGAAAAACAAGTTCGAGGACGCCGATGTCATCGGCCTTGGTTGGGTGCTCGAGGTGACTGTTCATGGATGCCTTGAACTGGCTCCAATCCTCGTTGGACATCTCCTTGAGGAGAGTGCGAATGCGAAGCCTCATGCGCTCTTGGGACTTCCGCACCTCTTCGATAAGCGCGGCGTTGCCGACCATCAATTGCACCATGCGATACACGGTGCCTCCGGCTTGCCGGCCAATGTCCTCGCCCTTGCGGAACATCCGCTCGAGCACGTCGATGTCGTCGTCTTTTGTGGGGTGAGTGAAGTTTTGGTGGATCAAGGCCTTTAGCCTGGCCCAATCATCGTCAGGCATCTTCCTCAAGACCGAATGAATCCGTTCCATGGGAATGGCAGCCAAATGACCAATTGCCAGCGGCTTTGGCTGCGTATAGTCAATCTGAAGGTGCGGCTGCATAAAAAACCTGAGTACATCTACACCCGCAGGCCGGCGCAGTGAACTGTGCGTTTGACAGCACACCTGGGGTTGCGTCCTGGAAATGTCCAACTGTTCCGGGACACCACGCTAGCCGAGCTTCGATATTTGCCGAAGTGCAAGACAAAGTGGGTGAGATTCGCATTTTGGGGGCACACACCCAATACGCCCCGGCCATGAGGTCACCACGCATTACCCGGTTGGAGGTGAGAATTTGCCCAGTCCCGCAGCAAATACGCCTGCCAGGCAGAAGAAAAGCCTGGCTCCTCCTTGTGGCATGGGATTTGCTTGTCGCAACCTCGATGTTTGGACCAGGTTAAGGATGGTCCATTGTTCTGATCCGGGAATCGGCCGCAAGCAAGGTTTGAGACTTGAAATGAAAAGAAACACAAGGAATGCCAATGTCCTGGTCTTGGACGACGAAGCCGCGCTCGCCGGCCTGCTGGGGGAAGCGTTGGACGCCATTGGATTGGTCCCAACGCTCTGCAACGATGCTATCGAAGCCTTTCAATGGCTCGAGCAACGTGAGTTTGATTTGATCGTGTGTGACGTGTGTATGCCCGGGATAGACGGCCGGCAGTTCTACCAACTGGCGGTTCAAAAGATGCCTCTACTGGCAAACCGCTTTATCTTTGTCACCGGCTATGTCGTCGATTCGGAAACAAAGGCCTTCTTGCAGTCAAACGGGCTTGATCTCATTTCCAAACCGTTCCCATTAACCCAGGTCGAACGGGCGGTGGCGAAGGTGTTGAAGGTTCATACGCCGGCATCTGAAAACCACCGCCGCTTGTTCCAAAGTGAGTTATGGAATTGATAGCCACCACTGTGAAGAGCGGGCAGATGCATGAGCAATCCGCTGATATACGTTATCGATGACCAGATAAATGTGGGTGAAATCATCACCCTTTGCCTCCGAATGGAAGGTTATCGCGCCGATTTCTTCGCGAATCCACTCCTTGCGATTGCTGCATTCAACTCGGCCGATCCTAAACCATTCCTTCTAATCAGCGACTTCAGCATGCGTGAGATGGACGGCATCGAGTTGCAAAAGAGATGCCGCGCCTTGATGCCCAATCTCAAGACCATCATGATCAGCGGCACGGTGACCCGGGAAATGTTGGAAATGGCCCAGCCTAAACCAGACCGGATGTTCGAAAAGCCGGTCAATCTCCGCGAACTTGTCTCGACCATAAGCAGTTTGCTGGCGGCTTAAGGTGCAGGGATGCTCGCCAGGGGCGCTTTCCACAGCACCGCTGGCACTTTCAAAACACGTCGTTAGTCATCGGACGAGGCGGAACAGCCTCAGCGAACGCGCGGCCAGTTGAACCGAGGCCCCTCCATCGATCACTTCCTTGCCTTCTTTGAACTCGGGCCGGTTGGTGTCAATGATCCCTTCCCAGCGTGCACCCGGCACATACGCCGGCAGGACGAATGACACCGGCTCGTGATGGGCATTAAACAGGACCAGGAGCGTGTCATCAGTTACCCGGCGTCCGCGTTCATCCATTACATCGAGGCCGCCCCCATCCAGTCGAACACCCAAGGTGCGCATCCAGCCGGTATTCCATTCCTCGTCGGTCATTTCCCCGCCGTCAGCTTTCAACCAGACGATGTCCTTGACCCCGGAGCCGCGGAGGGGGCGTCCCTGGAAGAAATTATGACGGCGCAAGTTTGGGTGGGCGTGCCTGAACTGGACGATGCGGCGCGTGAACTCGAGGAGTGAACGCTGGCGATCGTCGAGATCCCAATCGATCCAGGAGATTTCGTTATCCTGGCAATAGGCGTTATTATTGCCTTGCTGGGTCCGACCGATCTCATCGCCGGCGCAGAGCATGGGCACGCCCTGGGAGAGAATCAGGGTGGCCAGAAAATTGCGCTTTTGGCGCTCGCGCATTTCGATAACAGCCGAATCGTCCGTCGTGCCTTCCGCGCCGCAGTTCCATGATAGATTATCGTCATTCCCGTCCCGGTTGCCTTCGCCGTTGGCCTCGTTGTGTTTCTTGTCGTAGCTGACGAGGTCGTGAAGGGTGAACCCGTCGTGGGCGGTGACGAAGTTGATGCTGGCCGACGGGCGGCGTCCGCTGAACTCATACAGGTCGCTGCTGCCGCAGAGGCGCGTTGCCAGTTCGGACATGACGCCGGTGTCGCCCTTCCAAAATCTGCGGACGGTATCGCGGTATTTGCCGTTCCATTCGGTCCAGCCGACCGGGAAATTGCCGACCTGGTAGCCGCCTTCGCCCAGGTCCCATGGCTCGGCGATCAGTTTCACCTGCGAGATGACGGGGTCTTGATGGATGATGTCAAAGAACCCGCCCAGCTTGTCCACCTCGTGAAACTCCCGGGCCAGTGCCGATGCCAAATCGAAGCGGAAACCGTCCACATGCATGTCGGTTACCCAGTAACGGAGGCTGTCCATGATCAATTGCAGCACCTTAGGCGTGGTCATGTTCATCGTGTTGCCGCAACCGGTGTAGTCCATGTAGAAACGGCGGTCATCGGCGGTCAATCGGTAATAAGCCGCATTGTCTATGCCGCGGAACGACAGGGTTGGGCCGAGATGATTGCCCTCGGCCGTGTGGTTATAGACGACATCAAGAATCACCTCGATTCCGGCGGCATGGAGAGCCCGGACCATCCGCTTGAACTCGAGCACCGTTTCCACCGGCAGCTTCGCCGCGGCGTACCTGGGCTCAGGCGCGAAAAAGGCCAGCGTGTTGTAGCCCCAGTAGTTGGTTAATCCTTTTTCCAATAACTGGTGGTCCTGAACAAAATGATGCACCGGCATCAGCTCAATCGCCGTTATTCCAAGCTGCTTTAGGTAGTCGATAACTGGCGGAACAGCCAAACCGGCGTAGGTCCCCCGCAATTCCTTCGGCACCTCCGGATGCCGTTGGGTCAGGCCCTTGACGTGCGACTCATAAATGATGGTCTCCCGCCAGCGACGCGCCGGTGGTCTGTCGCCGCCCCAATCAAACGACGGGTCAATCGCAGCCGCCAACGGCGCCCAGGGCGCATCGTCGCGGTCGTCCGCCTCGAGGTCTTCCCGCGGGTCGCCAAGCCGGTAGCCAAAGAGCTCATCTGCCCACCGCAACGGACGCCCAATGGCCTTCGCATACGGATCAAGCACGACTTTGCGAGGATTGAACCGATGCCCCGCCTTAGGGTCGTAAGGCCCGTGGACGCGGTACCCGTATAGTTGGCCCGGCTTGAGACCGGGCAGGTGACCGTGCCAAACCAGGTTCGTGCGTTCGGGCAGTTCGATCCGTTCGGCTTCTTCCTTCGCATCAGGCGAATCAAACAAGCACAACTCGATTCGCTCCGCGCTTTCTGAAAACACCGCGAAGTTGATGCCTTCGCTGTCCATGGTGGCGCCCAGAGGATAGGGCGTTCCTGGAAGAACTCCATTCATAAAAGTTCATTGCACCTGGCTGTTTGGTGAATTTCTGTCTCTGGCTGAATCAATATCCCCGGGGATTCTTTCGCACGCGCAAGCTACCATGGTTGGTTGGCTTTATCAAATTCCGTGGAGCGTGTGGAGCGTTTTACGGGGAGTGCGCCGGCAGAGGGATGGCGGCTTCGCGCTGCGCCTGCTGCCGCACCCCTGAGGTGGGCGTGAGACAGAATCCTTCGTTTTTTTAGGGATTACGTGGGTTGACCGGGAGAACGGTTGCGAACCCGGAGGGTTCACAGCGTTTAGCCGGTGGTTGAGCGCAGCGACACCACCGGTAACCGGATCGGGTAGATTATGCATCCCGGAGGGATGCCAGCGCCCTCTGCGATCCCTCCGGGATCGTATTCTATTCACCTTCGCGTTCCGGGGGTGGCGCTCGTGCCTCGCGCAACCCCCGGCTAATGGCTGGCATCCCCGCGGGATGGCCGACGTGGATGGACACCTCCGCTCCTTTGGACATGAAGCAACCAACCCACCAATTTTGCATCTCATGCAAAATCCAAGCCTCAATCCCTTTTTTCAGATTTTTGTCTCACACCCCTCTGAGATTTGGCCGCTATTGTTTCCTGGTGTTTGGACTTCGAGACTGTACAATGCCGCCCGCTGGCTTATGCTGGTATTACCCATCGTAGCGCGAGAGTTGCTGATCCAAGCGCGCAAGAAAAGCACGTACTGGATTCGGGTGGCTGCCTCGGCTCTGGCCTTTTTGCTGCTTTCCTATATACTCGTGATGGGCTCCGCCGCATTGGCGCCGGCCAACCAGGGGAAAATTCTGTTCTCGAGCCTTTCGCTCCTGGCATTCGGGTATTGCCTGCTGGTCGGTCCGTTGGTAACCGCAAACTGCCTCAGTGCCGAGAAGCGCGACGGTACTCTTGGCCTGCTGTTCCTGACCAACCTGAAGGGGCACGATGTGGTCCTGGGCAAGCTGGTTTCCTCGTCGATACATTGCATCTACGGATTACTCGCGGTCCTGCCCATGATGTCACTGGCCTTGCTGCTCGGGGGTGTTTCCGCGGGTGAGATAGCCCGAACAGTTCTGGTCTTGGGCAATACACTCTTCTTTTCGCTTTCCGCCGGCATGTTCGTGTCCACGCTTGGGCGAAACGACCGCCGGATCGTCTTCATGGCCGTGTTGACGATCCTGGTCGTCACGGCTGGTCCTTACGAAGCGGCATACCTTTGGGCCAACAACTTTACCCTCGGCACCAGTTTCGCGTTGTCCGATTCGGTGTTGTCCCCGAGCCCCGTGTTTGCCTTCACGCTGGCACGATCGGCGAAAGGCACACCGGCGTCGTGGGGGCTTTATCAGTCGCTGGCGGAGACGCATGCGCTGGCCTGGATGTTCCTTGGGGCGTCATGCGCGCTCTTGCCGCGCGTATGCCGCGACCGTCCGAAAGGGCGGCGCCGGCAGCGCATCAGTGATTGGAGCCGGTTCTGGCGGTTGGGCAGCCAGGGAGCGCGATCGGCCTTCCGGCGGCGTTTGCTCGAGCGGAATCCGTGTTTCTGGCTATCGAGCCGGGAACGCCACAAAGCGGCATTGGTTTGGTTCTTCATTGTGTCGATGACCGCCATCGGCCTTTGGGTTTGCTATCGATTCGACATGGTTTTCTACGAGGTCTCGTTGTTTCTGCTGCTGGTTATTCATGTGCTGTTAAAGGTCTGGTTCGCCGGCGAGGTTTGCCATCGCTGGATCGAAGACCGCCAGTGCGGCGCCTTGGAGTTGCTCCTCTGCGCCCCGCTCGAGACCCGGGAAATTGTCAGGGGACAAGGCTTGGCGCTGTTCCGGCAGTTCGGCGGGCCGGTTATCGTGACCGTGTTTCTTTCGTTGACTGCGCGAGCCGTGATTATCGACCTGATGGGCCGTGGTTCGGATACCCAGTTCGGACGGACCTGGCTGCTAATCGGCGTGCCGGTGCTGATCGCGGACTTGTTTGCCTTGCGCTGGGTTGGCGCGTGGCTCGGGCTGACCGCTCGAGGTCTCAACCGTGCCATAGGCGGCGCCATTGCCCAGGTGCTCTGGTTGCGCTGGCTCATTTGCATCCTTTGCTTTGGGGGTCTCGCTGCCTGGAATTGGCTCGGTTTTGGCGTGCTCCGGCCTGACGCCACCCTGGTAGTCTTCTGGTTTGCCTTGGCTTTGAGCCTGGACTTCCTCCTGGGGTGGTCGGCCCGACGCCGGTTCCTGCGATACTTTCGAACGATTGCCGCCAACCCGATGGACTACCGAATTGCCGTTCGCAGGCCCTCACTTGAGCTGCCCGTAACTTCTGTCGATGCGCACTCGACGTGTCCATCGCCGGTTCAGGTTTCCGAGCGTAAACGCAGGTTGACTCGTATTGCCTGGGTTGGGGCGATTGCCTTCCTGGTCGCATGCATCCCTTTGGGTTATCGGGCCTGGCTTAAGCGGCAAGTCAGCCAGCGTCTTCAAGCGGCGCAACAGGCCGGATTCCCGATCACCATCAAGGACCTTGACCAGCGGCGGCCATCCCTGGCCGATGAGGCGAATGCCGCCCTGGTCGTCGAGCGCGCTTTTACCTGGTACGTGGCGTTTCCTGGTCTCGCACAATTCCCTGGGCCAAACCCATGGGACCCATTGATCGGATCCCTTAAACGTTCCGAACCGCTTCCGGCGGGAGTGAAAGGCCCAATCAAGTTCTTTCTAAGTACCAACCAGACGTCTCTCGCTATCCTTCGTGATGCGCCATCGCTGCGCCAGGGACGATATGTCACGGATTGGTACCCCTCAGGCGTAAGATTCTCGGCTCAGTATCAAGGTCTCTTGAGAATGGTTGAACTCCTGCGATACGACGTGCTTTACCGAGCCGACGCTGGCGATGTGACCGGGGCCCTGGCTTCGCTGCACCGGTTGTTGGACATTTGCCATTCCTTGGAACGTGAACCCATACCCATGTTTTTCAGCGTGCGTCAGACGTGCCTCTTGCACGGCTTCACCTCCATGGAATGGTTGCTGAGCCGGCACTCCCTGCCGGAGTCTGAACTCAAGGCGCTCGAACAGGAAATCAGCGAGGCCGAGGCCGGAACGGACCTGCAAGCAGCGCTGGTGGGATTGCGATGCTTCGCGGTGAATTGGTATCGGCCTCGAGAAACCGGTCCAGCACCGGTGATCCTCAGCGTCT
This sequence comes from Candidatus Omnitrophota bacterium, assembly GCA_023473405.1. Classification (GTDB taxonomy): domain Bacteria; phylum Verrucomicrobiota; class Verrucomicrobiia; order Limisphaerales; family UBA1319; genus JAMCZD01. The sequence continues at coordinate 2,215 of JAMCZD010000392.1, read as the reverse complement.
CGGGTGCCATGGAGCAGTTGCGCTTCCGGCTGCGAAATTGGATTTACGACCTGACCGGGGCCAAAGACCGCGATTTTATCCGTTACCTGGACACGCTGGACCAATACATCCGCCTGGCCTCGATTCCGTTGCCCGAAAGATACCTTCGCGGCCTCTCCTTGGGTGTGAAAGGCCGATCCTCAATCGGTTCCCAATTAATGCCGTCATCTTATTCCCCCAGGTACATGCTCGATACCTTGAACGGTTTTGACCGCTTGATTGCTCCCGAGGCCAAGTTTGTGGCGCGCTGTCGTGCCGCTCGAACCGCCGTGCTGATCGAACAATACCGGCTCCGCCATTCCGGCCAGCTTCCGGAGAAACTCGACAGCCTCGTTCCGGACTTGATTGGGGCGTTGATCCGCGATCCGTTCGATGGCCAACCACTTCGCTATAAACGTTTGTCTTCAGGATACCAAGTTTACAGCGTGGGGAAAAATGGCATCGACGATTACGGAGCCGGAGATGGGCTACCGCAGAAAAACAGGGCCCGGCAAGCCGGGGACGATCTCGTGTTTTCCGTAGACTAGAGGCCTTGAAATTAAAAACCTTTTGCACTCAGATCAAGTTTTGTAAATCATAAAAATCATTAGTTTTAGTTCGATTTTGAATTGAGCATCGCGAATTTATAATTTGTCATTGATTTCCTGTCCCGGAGGGACCATCGACAATAGCCCGGCCTTTCAAGGTCGGGAAAGGGAGTCAAAAGTGGCACCCCGGCAACCCCCCGATTCATCCCCAGATATCGCTTAGGAAATCAGGAAACAAGGAAAGGTACAATGCATTTCCTGCCTTCCTGCTTTCCTTAGAGATAAAGATAATGGGCCTTGCCGGGGCCGGACCATCGATTATTAGCCGAACCGTTTTTCCGCACTTAAGAACGGCTTGGCCACTCTGAATTCAATGCTAGAAATACTGGATTTTATTGTGCCCTAAGATGGCATGCTAGAGGTGGGTTTTTCCAAGGGACATAATTTGCTTAACTATCTGTAAATTAGAGGATTCCGCCTTAGACCCTCGCCGAGCCCCCGGTACGGCGATTACGGGCCCAACGGAATCAGCATTACGAAAATTAAATTATTTAAGGGCTTGCCCTTGTGCCGGCAACTTATGTTATAAGTGAAATCCATTATGCGAGAAAGACTTACAATTAAACTAGATTCAAAAAAGATAAGAATCATTGAATTCTTTTCGGAGGTGACCAGACCCGCGTCCGCCCTTCGATTCAGGCGGTTTAAACCGCTCCTGGGCGTCGTGCTCATCGCCCTGGCAACCTCGATCTGCCAGGCGCAACTGTCCGTTTCCGATGGATTAGCTCTATGGCTTAAGGCCGACAAAGGCGTGACCGCCGACGGGGCGGGCAAAGTAACCGTTTGGGCGGATCAAAGCCCCAACGGAAACAACGCCGCTGAGCGGTTGGATGGGACCGCCGATGAATTGCCGCTCCTGGTTCCCAATGACGTCAACAGCCAACCGGCGGTGCGATTCGACGGGGTCAGCAACGTGTTGGAGATCGCCAATAGCTACACTCTCCAACCGCTGGATGGCGACTGGACGGTTATCTTTGTTGCCAAGCGCCTCCAAAATTCGGTGGGCGATTTTCCCCAAATCATCGGGTGCCGCCCTTGGACGGCGCCAGCCGACGACGGTTGGGCGGTTGCCTATAGCGGAGCCGGTCTCGTCGGAAGCCACCTGGCTGACGGGACTGCCGGGCATGATTTGGACGTCACGCGGTCTGCATCGCCCCTCTCGCAAGCGAATTTCGAGATGTGGCAGGTGGAGGAAAACCGCGGTGGCGGAACCACCTCGTTTTATCGGAACGGCGACCTGGACGCGATTCTCACTCCGGCCATGCCAACCGCTACCGTGGCCCCGGTTGATTCAGTCTATATTGGGCGTGATATCGGCGGAGCGAATAACCGGCGCGCCAACATGGATTTGGCCGAGGTAATCATTTACAATCGCGTTTTGTCCAAGACCGAACGCGAGGCGGTGACGACTTACCTGAGCGACAAATACGGTCTGGGCTATGTCCCGAATGTCCCGCCTACCGCCAGCATTTCCAGCCCCGCCAATGGCGCCAGCTTCAACGTTCCGGCAACCTTCACCCTTTCCGTCGATGCGGCGGATACCGATGGCTCGGTGAAGAAGGTTGATTTCTATGCAGGTTCGAGTCTGA
>JAMCZD010000356.1 GCA_023473405.1 Candidatus Omnitrophota bacterium | reverse complement strand
AGTGAGGTGGACCCCATGTTTCGGACCACGGAGCACGAAAATTAAGCTATGGTTTTGGGACTCTGCTCACTTTTGTTTCTAACAGTTTCGTGTGCTCCGAATGTGTTGATGATATGCGGTGGTTCTCTTGCGGTCAAGGGGTGAGGTCCGAAGATCGGCGGCATCGGGGCGGGAAGGCTTGGCTTGGCGAGCGCCAGCTCGCAAGCCTTCCCGCCGAGCGAAGCGAGGGGACCCTGGGCCGCCGCAGCTGAGGGCCGAACCCCGGGGCGGCGGCAAAAGCCCACGCTCAATAGCTGCTGGTATCCCACTTGGGCGGACGCGCACCATAGGCGGCGGGATCGCAATAGAGATCGGCCGGACTCGCTCCTTCCAAAGCCTGGTGTGGCCGCTGGGTATTGTAATGCTTGAAGTAGCTGGCCAAGCCCCGTCCGGCTTCCAGGCCATCCAAGTAATCTTGCAGGTAGATGTCCTCGTACTTCACACTGCGCCACAGACGCTCGATAAAACGGTTGTCCACCCACCGCCCGCGCCCATCCATGCTCACCTCCACCCCGGCCGATTCGACCGCGTCTAAAAACAAATCGCTGGTGAATTGAGCCCCCTGGTCGGTGTTGGATATACGCGGTGGACGGTTGCCCGAGGCCAGAGCCTGTTCCCACGCTCGGACGCAGAACTCCGGCTCCAGGGTGTTGCTCAAGCCCCAGGCCAGCACAAAGCGACTCCACCAGTCCATGATGGCCACCAAATACATAAACCCCCTCTGCATAGGCACATAGGTGATGTCGCTGCACCAGACTTGATCGGGTCCGCAGATCTCCAAATCCTCCAGCAGATACGGATAAACCCGATGGCCGACTGCCGGTTGGCTGGTCCACGGACGTGGATAGATCGCTTCGATCCCCATGACTTGGAGAAGCCGGCACACCCGCTTGCGGTTGACCTGGCGACCCTCCCGCCGCAGCAGCACTAACAGCCGCCGACTGCCGTACACGGGGTGCTCCAAATGCAGCTCGTCCAAGCGCCGCATCAGCATCAGATTCTCTTCGCTCTCCGGGCACGGTTGGTAGTAAACATTGCTGCGGGTCAAACCCAGGATCTCGCATTGGTGTCGAATGCTCAGTTCGGGACAGCTGCCGACAAGCTCTCGCAACTGTTCTACAGACCCAGTTGCTTGGACTTTTTTTTAAGCCAATCCAGATCAACCGTCAGTTCTCCGATCTTCTGATGGAGTTGGGCAATGATCCGTTCACTATCCGCGTTGCCCGGTGCCGGAGCTTCAAACAACTCCGGCAGCCGGTCCCGAACCACTCCCCTCCATTGCGTCACCAAGGTCGGATGGACCTGGTATTCGCGGGCTATCTGCCCGACCGTTTTGACACCCATCAGCGCTTCTAGACCGACTTTGGCCTTGAAGGCTCCACTGTAATGTTTGCGTTTTGCTTTCATTGCTCTGCTTTTTCTCACATCTAGCAGAAGCCCGAAAGCCAAGCTTAATCTATGGTCTGAATTTTGGGGGCCAGCTCACAGTTCCCACCCGAGCAAAAGGTCTTTGCTCGTACCGATGCCTTCACCAAAAAAAGGGTCTGCGGCCTCCATATTGTTAGTATTCGCCTCATCAAAACCAAGATTTTGAAATGGCTCGGCGAAGGCGCTAGGCACGCAAACCAGGATAATCAATAAAATCTTTGCACGCATCGTGACCTCCTAATTCACATTCAAGAACACCCCTTGACTGAGGTTTGTGTAGGATCCGCTACCGGAATTAACCAATCTCAGGGAGCGTACCATGTAGCATTTTGCGCCGCCAGGAGGCGAATAATCCGTATAGGCGCAATTACAAATGGCGGTTGCGGTCAGTTTGCTGAATGGCCCGTCCAGGCCATTGGTGGAGCGATATACGAAGTAATTGGCCCCGGGCTCAGGCGACGGAATCCAGTTTAGGGTTACGTTTCCGTCTGCCACCACCGAACTAAGCATCGAAGGCGGCGCGGGGCCAATACCCAGACGTGCCCGCTTTGATTCTTGGATGTCATTCGGACGGCCGCCTGTTTTGTTTCCAGTTGGCATTGGAATGGTTGAATTCGGCTTTCAAGGACCCTTGTTACGGTAAACACACGAAAGGCCAAAGAGCAGTAGACCAACGAAAAACAGCGCCGAACCCGTTGGCTCGGGAATTGCCAGCGGCGAAAAAGCGATGCTGTCCAGGCTGCGCCAAGGGACGATGCCTCCCTCAGCAGTGACGATTTTAAGTTCAACGGTTTGGCCGGAAAACGGGGAAACATCGCCCGTAACGGAAATGATGCGATCGGGGTACGGTGGATAATCATTGAAGTCCGGATTGAATATCAGCGGGACCAGAGAGTCGTTCATATAGACTACCACCGGCCCTCCCAAAAGCGTAAGTGTTATTGATTTGGCCTCTCCAGGAACATCGCCGATTTGGGTTAAAGAGTAAGGCATATTCCTATAATTATCCGGATACAGCTCCAGCGCATATTGACCTTCAACATGGCGCCAGTTCGGATTATTGCTGTTGTATAAGCTTGCATAACCCAGTCCGGGTATAGAGTAATTGAATCCAATAGAGTCTTCTTCCTTCGACCCCCAAAGGAGATTCCATCCTGGCAACAGGTCTGCTGTGGCGCCCCAACCCTCTCCCCAGGCCGGGTCTACGGCCTCCATGTTGTTGGTGTTGGCGTCGTCAAAGCCCAGATTTTGAAATGGGTCCGCGTTTGCGCTGAATACGCTAATCAAGAAAATTAAGAAATTCGTAGCACGCATCACAGCCTCCTAATTCACGTTCAAGAATATCCCTTGACTGAGGTTTGTATAGGACCCGCTCCCGGAGTCCACCATCTTCAACGCCCGAACCATGTAGCATTTTGCACCCGCAGGTGGCGAATTGTCAGTATAGGCGCAATTACAAATTGCGGTTGGCGTCAGTTTGTTGAAGGGCCCATCCAGCCCATTGGTCGAGCGATACACGAAGTAATTGGCTCCGGTCTCAGGCGAAGGAATCCAGTTTAACGTTACGTTCCCCGCTGTCACCACCGAAATGAGAATCGACGCCGGCGCGGGGCCAATACCCAGGCCTCCACGCCTTATGTCTTCTGCGCTAATTGACGGATCGCCTGGTTTGTTTCGAGTTGACGCAGGAATAGTTGAGTTATGCATTCAAGGACCCCTTTTTCGGCAAAGGCGCGGAAGGCACAATAGCAGGAGGCCAATGGATAAAAGCGCCACACCCGCTGGCTCGGGAATGGCCAGCGGCGAAAAAGAGATGCTGTCCAGACCGTGATAAGGATTTTGGTTAAATTCACTGATGGCTATGAATTTCAATTCCACATTCTGGCCGGCAAATGGGGATATATCACCCATCGCGATGCTCGGCTGGTTATAATCCGGAATCCTGGGGTCAAAAGGGAGTGGAGTGTAAAACAATGGCACCAAAGAACCGCTGACCTCCAATTGCACCGGCGAACCGTAAGATAGAAATTGAATGGATTTTGAACCGGTGGGGATTTCACCGATTTGCAGCAAGGTTATCGGATGCGAACCGGGTAGCATGTCGAGGGAATAAAGCCCTTCAACAGGCAGCACAAATCCCAGTTGCGGCGGATTGGCGCTGATTAGCGTGGCGTAGCCGTACCCTGGTGGCGTAAGGTTTAGTCCAATCGAGCTTATACTATTGGTCCCCAAGAACATGTGCCAGCCCGGCATCATCTCCTCTGGCGGGCCCAGGCCATCACCATATATTGGCCTTTCACGCGGGTCTGTTGGAACAAGGTTATTGGTTACGGCCTCATCAAAACCGAGATTCTGAAAGGGAGCTGCCCCTGCACAAACAGCCGAAATCAAAAAGAGCGCAACAATGTCGATCGGTTTCATGAAATACATCCTCTTAATCGATTGCCTTAAATACTCCCTGACTCAAATTAGTGAAGGATCCGCTTCCAGTGTTGTTCAAAAGTGCGGCTCGCACCTGGTACATTTTTGCTCCAGCTGGTGGATTAGCATCAGTATATGCGCTTGTACAGACTGGGTTGTCCGTTAACTTAATGAATGGTCCGTCGAGGCCATTACTGGAACGATAAACATAGTATTGGGCATACGCATTAGTTGAAGGTGTCCAGCTCAACGTCACTGATTGTCCATTTTGGGTTGCGCTCAACGATTGCGCTGGAGAAACAAGTTGCATCCGTAACGTGGGATCGCCCATGAGCTCCAGGCATATATCCCTTGTATTAAAGACGGTACCCTCGGTATCGTTTAAAGTTCTTAATACGCATGTTCCAATGGAGTCTCCTAGACCCAAGGGCTCAAAACGAAATCGTTCTGCAACTCCCCAAACACTGCCGAGACCCGAATTCAATGTTCCTATACAGGCCCGCAGAAAATCGTCTTCCCATGGCCATTCGCCAAAGTAAGAGCCGAAGGGCATAAAAAATCCAATAGGCGTTTCCTCGGTTGGATTTGCCAGATTCATCGTTGTGTGCCTGTTGGGTCCTTCGTCATCGATAGCTTGGCGCTCTGGCTCACCAGCCCCGGCTACAAATCCCCAAAGGTAAGATTTCATTTCCTTAAAGCAATTTCCTTCCAAATTCCGTGACGGCTCCTCCCCGAATAGAGCGGTGGCGTTTCTACCAGCATTGATATAGATATTCTTGTTTACCAGCTCTAGCGCCCCTCCTAAACACCCCATAACGGTCGTTCGTGCCGGAAAAGCAAGCTGCCCAGTTCGATAGCGATGATTTTTTGAAAGGTAACGTTTGATGAGATCAATCTCGGACGCAGACGAGAACGCCGGCATATTAGCAAAATCAACTCGGCCAAAGCTTAGCTCGATCGGCGACGGATAAGCGTCTTGGTCGAACTTGCCATCCCCAGGCACATTATCAGGAACACTGTTCGTATCGGTCCAATTACCGTCGATGTCCGCATAATACCCATCCGTAGGCCAAACTCGCGCTTCATGGCCGTCAGGACTGATGCGACCCGAAAGCGGATACGCCACATGCCCAATAATAAATAAGGACTTAACCTCATTTGAGTAGGTATTGTAATCATTGACTACGGTCGCTTTGATTTCGGCGATATTTGGCGGATTGGCAGACCAATCGGTATCATCGTGACGCGGTACGGTGTGTTGAATAACCCGCCAGCCGTCACCGACCAAGTCTTCTTTGAGCTGAGCGAGTTCGGTGGTCAATTGGCTGGCCAAAATCTGGTCAACCAAGAGAATAACACGGCCGCGGTCATGCATCGGCGGCGCATTGATAGCCGCTATCAGCCAGCGGTCCTCGAGCAGATATTCATAGAGGGTGCCCACCGAAACACTGGTGTTCGTGTAATGCCAGGCAACGGTGTCGGTGGCCAGGGTGGTCCAATTCGTGGTTCCGAGCACGCGCCGTTTGAGGGTCAAGGGTGTGCTGGGATGGTTGCGCCATTGGAGCGTGATCGTGGGAGGCGAATTGGTGACGACGGCGGAGAATTTGGCCGCCTTATCAAACACCGCCACCATGTTTGATGGCCATTTGCTCTCGCCGGGAATAAGGTTGCCCTTATCCAGGCCGATCGGATAATTGTAGGTTTCGAATTCATCGAACTGCCCTTGGGCCCGTTGATTTCCGTCCTTGTCGCTGCCGATGCTAAAGCCATAGCTGCTCCGGACTGCGGCATTCGGCCAATAGCTCACGCCGCTGCCCATATTGGTTTGTAGCAAACCTGTTTGGCCATTGGGATTCGTGGGGCCATTTATATAAAGAAGCGATCGGTTTGAGGTATAGGTCAAAATGATCTCATACCAGAAATTGTTGGTCCAATTTATGGTTCCGGTGAGGTAATTGGCGCTCGCTCCATTGGTTTGCCCGGAAAAATAAATCTGATTTCCATTGGAGGAAAGGCTCAGGCACCACCAACCGGTCGTGGGCGGGGTAGTCGAGATCCCCATCTCCACTAGGCGCGCGGTTGATCCGGGACCGGAGCCGCCGGCAGTTTGACTGGACCAACTGGGCTTGAACAGGAAACGTACGCTGCCCTGGCGGCAATTGATGTTAGCCTTTCCGTTAGGCTCGATATCCCGGTATTTGAGATTGGCCGCCGATGCGCTGTTGACTTGCAGGGCATTGCCATCGAAGCTGGAGACATTAGCAACGTTGAAGTATTGAAGGGGTGACTCCCCTTGCTCACCTTTCCAATCGCCAGTATTAAAGCGGAACCAGGCCATTCGAGCGCTTTCCATGCTGGCGGCATCGAGCGGATCAGTGCCATCAGCATATTCCTGGGCGTCATTTCGCCCGTCGTAGTCGGTGTCGGTGTCTGAGGGATTGGTTTCGGTGGCGTCATGGTTGCCATCGCCGTCACGGTTCTCGAAATAATCGGGCAGGCCGTCAGCATCGGTGTCCACGGGCAGGTTCTGGCCGTTGAGCGCCACGTAATGCAGGCCAATGTCCACCTGCGAGTCGGTCTCCTCGGATTGGGTGGTTCGGGTCGTGTAGTGATAAAGACCGCCGTCGTCAGCACCGCGGCTGCCCTCGTCAACCATATCGGTCGAGGATTGGTAGTAATCGCCAAGCGGGCCGGTGGTGTAAACGAAATTGGTCAACAAAAGCGGACCATCAGTCCCACCCAGGATGGGCGTGTTAATGAAGCCGTTGTAATTCATGGTGCCAGGCAGAACCGTGCTGTTGGTCATGTCAACGCTGTCAAACTGGTTATCGTAAATCGCCCAGGAAAAAGTTCCGATATAGTCGGCCAGCAGCGCCGCGCCTCGGTAGAAGAGATTATTGCGCATGTTGAGTCCCACCCCGGTCTGGTCATTGTTGTAACCTTGTGCCAGGCGAAGTCCGAAGCGTTGGAACAGGTTGTTGGTAAACGAGAGTGTCATTCCCCGCATATCGTTGACCGAACCGTTGGGAATGTAATAGAGCCGGCCACCGCGCAATTGGCAGTCCGTAAACGATAGCACGCTCATTGGGTAAACCCAACTGTTGTAGAGGATATACAGGCGGGTAGCGGTATCGGTCATCTGCGAGAAGTCGGTGAAACGAAACCGCGCCTCGGGCAGCGTGGCATAATCGGCATTCACCGTCAGGAGACCCATTGGAGGGGAGGAATTGGTCCACCCGGTAGGCTGTTGTTCCAGGACCGTCTGGTAACGGACGATCCGGTTCAGGTTGGTCGGGCTGCCTTCGCTGTAGAGCTTGGCCCCGGAAAGCAGGTTGATCCCCGGCGTTCCATAGACACCGATCGCCACTCCGTTGGTCAGAATCAATTGGGCGCTGCTCAATGAAATGTCGTGAAACACCCAATCCAGCGGGTCGTAGTGATAGCCCAGGTCGGGTGGGTCGTCGTCACGAAGCGCCTGGGGCGCAAGGATGGTGTCGCTGCTGATGTCGCCCGACCAAACGATGGGCGGGTAGGTGGTTTTCTTCCTCAGGTCAGCCAGCAGGCCGGCATTGATCGACGTGGTGCCGGCATTGCGCCAGTCAGCGATCGCCGGGTAATGGCCGACGCCGGCTACGGTTTGGAAGGCCGCCGCGCTCGAGCTGTTCGAGCCGCAATAGCTCGAAGAATAACTGAAATTGCAGCCGTTGGTGATCTGGACCAGGAGGCTGTTCGTCAGCCACAGGAAATCGCTGGTTAGGACGGTCTCGTAACCCAAATAACCGCACTGATCAAAGGTCAGGTTCTCGCAGTGCCCGCTGAAATACGATCCATAGAAACCGTAGTTGTTCCGATAAAGCAGGATATTGCGCAGGTTATAGGTGCTGCCACCGAAGTAAAACGCCTTGTCGCAATTGGCAAACTGGGCGTGAGTTAGCGTGTTGGTGCCGCTGCCGTTTGCACAGTAAATCCCTTTTTGCGCATGCGAGACGCGGAGGTATTTCAAATCGTTGTCCGATTCGAAGTAAAGGGCGGTATCGGCGTAGTAGCCCGATGGGGATGAGCCTGATCCCATTGGCTCCCCGACCGTATCGTCGTCTTTGGCGGTGAAGACCGCGGGACGATAAGCCGAGGTTTTGCAATTGACGGGGCCAAAAACGTAAATTCTGGGCGAGTTGGTGTTGGCGTATTTGACCACGGTTCCGCCTTCGATTGTTGTAGTGCCGCTCAGGTTGACCGCTCTGCTGACGCAATAGGTGGTATCGCTAAGCAGGGTTCGGTTGGTGTCGGTGAGCAATTCGGTGAAGTCAAGGACCACGGCGGGATGGTATGCGGTCTTCTGGGATGGTTGTTGGGGCAAGGATGTTGACTTGGACAACGCCATTTTGACTTGGCCCGAGCCGGGGGTGGCCTCAGCGAACAGCACATCGGCGATAGGCTCTCCGGAGGGAGGACGAGACGGGAAGACAAGGGGCGGAGCCGAAAGCGTCGAGACCAAATTAGGTAGGGCGTGCGTCCCCACCGGGATTGGTATGGCAGCGCTGCTGCGCTGCCCTGATACCAGGGACGCTGTGGAATGCGCCTCCGACTTCTTGTCCCCGGCATCGGCGCGTTGCGGGGCGGGAAGGCTGGCTGAGGGAGGCAAAGCATCGAGCCAGGACTTGATCAAGGGAAATTCGATCGATTCAACCAGGAAAAAGCGCCCGCTGTCCTCTTCCCAGTGCACCGCCTCGATGAGATCGTCATCCTGCTCCCCGCCTTTCGAAAGGACAAAGGCCCGGCTTGGCCCGGTCCGCATCGCCCCAAATCTCAGGGTTTGGTCCACTAAAGGCCACTCCCCGATACGCCGGATGGTCCGTTCGGTCTTCTCGGGTGTGGGCGGCGAGTAAAACTCGGTCATCACCTGCAACATGGTCGAGTCGGAAGAAAGTCCCAGCTTCTCCGGGTTAGGCGGGCTTTGCTCCAGCAGAATGTCCTGCTCGAGGCCGGCCAGCGTGTAGGTCATCCTCACCCCGGCACGCACCCCCTCGAAGGCATCGGGGTAAAGGACCCGGTTGACGTCGGCCAGTTCACCCTGGCTATCCTTGAGCGTGGCGATCAGCACCGATTTGCCCGAGGCGCGATCGAAATAGCGCAGCGCGACCGGGGTCGAGCGGAGTCGTTGTCCGTCGGGGGCTAACAGGTCGATTGCTCCGACGATATTCAGGTTGGTCGAAAATACGGCCTGGTGCTGGCCTTGGCGGGCGACGAAGGCCTCGGGAAAGGTCTCGATTTGCTCGGAGGCATCGACCCACCGATTGGACTCGAAGCGGCAAACGCCTGTGCACAGCTCGGTAAACATATTAGTCCAGACCATGGGATTGCCCTCGGCGTCCGTGCCGGACTTGATCGCCTGCCAGACCCGATCATGCGGGTGGCGTTGCAGGATGGAGACGGACTGGGTTACGTCCGAACTCGGGGGGGGGGGCAACTGAGCGTGAGCGAATGTGCTCACCAGGCCAAGGAGTGGCGCAAGACACAAGGCTTTCTTCATAACAATAAGTCGAAGGGCGTTGAGCGCCGGTTTTTGTCAAAGGGAACCAATTAAGTTAAGATAATCGAACTAATAGCTGATGTCAAATAATTATTATGACTGATGGCTATACGCAGCGCCATAATTCACTGTGGGACGGTTTGAACAGGAGGTAACAGAGGGAACGGAGTTACTTGCCTCTCTGTTGCCTCTGTTTGCTCCTGTTCACTCTGGCACCCCTTCCGACCCGCAAAGAATTATGTCGTCATGCTTAGTCGGACCACGGCCAGTTACAGAGTTTCGCCCGGAGCCAGTGAATTGCCTTGTCAAGGCTGTGCTGCGTGCAATCATCGAAGGCTAAAACCAATAAGAGGCGGCAACCATATAAGACGGAAATCCATTTATGAAACGACGATGCAATTGTTCAGGAGCTTGCGCGGGAGAGAGTAACAGCGTTTCCCGCCGTGAATTTATCGCCCTGGTCGGTGCCGGCACGGCAGGAGTGCTTCTGACCGGACCGGTTTCCGCGGCCCCGTTGGATTATCAATTGCCGGCCAGCGAACTCGAACAATGGACCCAGTCACTGACTAAGCCTGCATCGCCACGGCTTTATCGGTCCGATGTTCATACGGACGCCCGGATGCACCTGGGCGGCATTGGCACCGGCAACTTCGAGATTGGCGTGGATGGCCAGTTTACCACCTGGCAGCTTTTCAATACGCTGCGAGACGGTCTGGTGCCATTTCATTTCGTGATCAAGGCCGGGGCGACAACCAAGCTGCTGCAGACCGCCGGTGGTCCGGATTGGCCTCGGGTGGACCGGATCGAAATGACCGGTGAATATCCCGTCGCCATCCTCCGGTTTCTTGACTCCGCTATTCCGGTGCAGGTGCAACTGACTGCCTTCAGCCCATTCGCACCTCTCGACACCGCGCTGTCGTCCGTGCCGGTTGCTTACCTTGTGTTTCGTCTTCATAATCCAACGACCCAAACACAACGCGTCTCGCTGGGTGCCCTGATGCAAAACGCGGTCGGCTACGAGGCAGTGGGCAAGATCGACGGGAACCGCCATCCCAATTTCGGTGGCAACATCAATGAATGCATCGCCGATGACCATGCCAGTTTCCTGGTCATGCGCGCCAAGCCGGCGCAGGAACCGTCCCTGGACAAGTCCGTGGCGGTTTACACCAACCTCGATCCGCGCGGCCTGAACGCGCCTCCGGACGATCGTCCTGCGAATCTGACCGTCAGGCTCATCGGACGGCAACCATTGTCCGCCAAAGAAATGAACGATCCTGCGCACACCGTGATATGGCTCGAGGAAGCCAGAGCCGACCTTGCGGAAGGAGTGTTGCGCGCGGCTCGCGAAGCGGTGATGGCGGGCGCTACGTTGCTGTTTTCCGGCAAGTCAATGCCACTGCTCGAATCCTACGCGCGCGCCACTGGCGGCAAGCCATTGGCCCAGGCGCAATCCCGGCCGGACATTTTATTCGATGATTTTGAGCACGGTTATGACAAGTGGACGGTGAACGGCCAGGCGTTCGGGGCGAAACCAGCGGCGGGAACGCTGCCCAATCAGCAGCCGGTCTCGGGTTTCCTCGGAGGCGGACTCGTTAATTCATTTTTGGAAGGCGACCAAACCACGGGACGCCTGGTCAGCAAGTCATTTGTCATCGAGCGCCGTTACATTCACTTCCTGGTCGGCGGGGGCTCACATCAGAACACACAAATCCGGCTCATTGTGGGCGATAAGGCCGTGCGCCGCGCCTCCGGTCATGACAATGAACTTCTGCTGCCGGCTTCGTGGGATGTGAGTGAACTGGAGGGAAAGACCGCGCATCTGGAGATCGTTGACGAAGAAACGGGCGGTTGGGGGCACATCAATATCGACCAGATCGAGTTTTCGGACCGGCCGTCTCGATACGGCGTTCTCGAGTTGCTCGATGAATTGTTGCCTGGCCGGTTCAGCGAGGTGCGCCCGGAATCAGGTGAACCCGGCAAAGACTCGGCCGCGATCGCGCTGATCCAACTCGAATTGAAACCGGATGCCCGGCAAGCATCAGCCCGAGGCGGCCTGCCGTTCCTGGCTCGATCCGCGGGCGCGGGACAGGTGATCGTGGCGCTGGGCCCGGTGTTGGAGCCAAGCCAGTCTGAATTCAGCTCCGCCAGGCAACGCGCTTACGCCTTGTTATGCGAATGGGTTGGGGCTCATTACACCCCGGCCAAGGGCATTCTGCCCAACGCGCCCGGTTTCGGCACCCTGGCGCTGGCAGCCTGGGCCCAAAAGACAACCGTTTTGCCGGCA
>JAMCZD010000416.1 GCA_023473405.1 Candidatus Omnitrophota bacterium | reverse complement strand
GTTGGTGCGAACGCCTTTATGAAATCAAGGCGTCCGAGCTCATCCTGTACGGGCGCGCCCTCGGTCTCAGTCATTGCGAGGCCGAGGATGTCCTGCAAGAGACCTTTCTGGCGTTGCTGAAACAGGCCGAACCGCCGGCGCAAGCCGAGCATTATTGCGTTCGGACTTACCGGCATCGGGCGTTGAACTACCGCCGAAGCGTGTGGCGGCGGCTGGCGCGCGAGTTTGAATCGAGGCGCTGGTTCGAGCGCGCCGAGCCCGAAAGCGAGCGCGAATTGGCGGCGATGCGATGCCTGGCACAATTGCCGATGGAGCAGCGCGAGGCCATCGTCCTGAAAATCTGGCACCAATGCACCTTTGAGGAGATTGGCCAATTGCTGGACGTGTCGCCCAACACCGTGGCCGGGCGTTACCGATATGGACTGAAAAAGCTTCAGGCATTTCTGCTTGAATTTGATTATGAACAAAATGAATCTGTTGGAAAGACAGTTGCGCCGATGGACACCGCGGCAACCGTCGCCGAGACTTAAGGCCCGCCTGTTCCCACCCGGCTCACCGAATAAAGCCAGGTTTCAAATCGGACTGAGCTGGCTGGTCCCGGTTGCAGGTCTTCTGCTGCTCATCGCCCTGGGGCCGGGCCAAGGCAATTTTTCTTCCACCAACGGCACAACGACCGGCTTCCATCATCTGTATGCGAACCTGGCGGTGAGCAATGGAGCGTGGATTCCCGCCGGTTTGACCAGGGGGGCCAGGGAAAGGAACGTGTTGCCGGATGCCGTTTTTGAATGGACAAACTCCCAACGATCGGCTTCTAGTACTGACTTCTTTTTGCTTTTGAACACGAACAACATCCGATAGCGCATCATGAGTAATGGCAAAACTAAATGGCCCAAGATGAAGGCCGCGATCAGCGAGGTGGCACCGCCGTCAGCGCCGCCCAAGCCGTCCGTCCAGACAGCGATTGCATCCGAACCGATTCCGCGCCCCGCCCCATTGTTCCGCCGGATTGACTGGCTCACCTTCGGGATCACCGCGCTGGTGATATTCGTCGCCTATTACATGACCCTGGCGCCGGACCTGACGCTGGAGGACTCGGGCGAATTAGCGGTTGCCTCTTTTTATGCCGGGGTCCCCCACCCTCCCGGTTACCCGCTGTGGACGATTATCACCTGGTTGTTCACCGTGCTGGTCCCCATATCGAATATCGCCTGGCGGGTGGCCCTGGCCTCGGCGACAGCCGGGGCGCTGTCGTGCGGTCTGCTCGCTTTAATGGTCTCGCGCGGCAGCAGCATGATGATCGAGGGAATCTCGGAGCTGAAGGGACTCGAGCGGCGCTGGGAGAACGCCATATGCATGGTAGCCGGATTTGTATCTGGAACATTGCTCGGGTTCAACGGCTTTTTCTGGAGCCAGTGCGTGATTGTCGAGGTGTACCCGTTGAGCGTGCTCACCCTGATGGGCGTGCTCTGTCTGCTCTTACGGTGGGTTTACGCGCCGCATCAACGGCGCTATCTCTATTTGGCCGCTTTTCTGTTTGGCCTCTGTTTTACCAATCACCAGACCCTGATCGTGGCGGCCATGGGGCTCGAAGTGGCCATTTGGGCGGTCAAGCCCAAAATGGGGCGCGATCTCTTTCTTTTCAACAGCGTGATCTACCTGCTGGGCCTTTATGCCAAGTCCAAAGGCATGATTACGTCGTTCGACAACAATTTGCCGCTGTTCGCGATTTACAACGTGATCGGCGTGGGTTCGCTGGCCGCCGCCGGCTGGTTAACCTATCAAACGCGCAAGACCGCCGCCGATTGGCTGGCCTTGGGGCGCGACCTGCTCCTGTGCATCGGCGGGGCGTATGTGCTGGCCTTGTTTGCCAAGTCCTGCGGCATGATCGGCATGGAAACGCCCGCGGATGGTTCATCGAACGGCAGCGCCTTTCTGCACCTGGTCGGTTTGGCAGCCTTGGGTGGCGCCGGGTGGCTAGCCTGGAAGAGCCCGAAACCGGCTTCAGCCCGCCAAGTCTGGTGGCGGAACGTCTTCCTGGGATTGAGCGTCCTCTATTTCCTGGTCCTGCTGGTCACCGCCAGCGCCGCCCCGGAGAAAATGGGTTCGCAGATTCTCAACCGCAATTCGACGATCTTTGTCATTGGCCATTTGCTCGGCTTCGGCTCGCTCATCGGTTTTTTTTGGTTCGCCACGCGGACGAACCGCCTGGGCACGGAGATCAAGTTGCCGGCGATTCTGGCCGGCATGTGGCTTCTGGGCGCCTCCTTTTATTTCTATATGCCGGTCACCTCGATGACCAACCCGCCCATGAACTGGGGTTACCCGCGCACCTACGACGGCTTCATCCATGCCTTGACCCGCGGCCAATATGAACGCACCAACCCCACCAACGATGTTGGCAAATTCATTGGTCAGATGCGGATGTATGGCGAAGGTGCGGCCGAGGAGTTCAATTTCGTTTACTTGATGATCGGCCTGGTACCGTTCCTGTATTTCTTCCGGATGCAGAAACGCGAGCAGGCATGGATGATCGGGTTAACGGCGATCTTTTTATGCCTGGCTGTTCTCCTGATGATCCTGCTGAATCCAAACACCGACAAGCAGAGCAAGGACCTTACCAAGGTGTTCTTCACGGCGTCGTATGTCATGATCGCCATGTGGATAGGGTATGGTCTAACCTTGATCGGAAGTTACCTGGCTACCCATTACGCGCAATACCGCACCTGGATTCTGTACGGGTGCGCCGGGGCGGCGGGCATAGCTATTTACTCACTGGCCAAGACGATTTATGAGGTCAACTATCCGTTGATCGTTTATACCGCCATTTTCGGTGTTGCCTTGAGCGTCCTGGCCCTCGGAACGCTTCTCGTCGCCCGCCGCAAGGCGCCGCTGCCGGTCATGCTGGCCATCTTCGCCCTCATGCCCACTTACTCGGTCATGTCGCATTGGGCGGACAACGAGCAGCACGGGCATCTGTTTGGTTTTTGGTTCGGGCACGACATGTTCACGCCGCCGTTCAAGATTTATCCGGAAATGGCTCGCGACGCCATCTTGTTTGGGGGGACCGATCCGGGCCGTTTTTGCCCGACATACATGATCTTCTGCGAGAGTTTCATCCCGCCCAAGAAACGGCGGGACCCGAAGTTCGACCGGCGCGACGTATATATTATCACCCAAAACGCACTCGCTGACGGTACCTACCTGAATTATATCCGGGCCCAGTACAACCGCAGCACGGAGGTGGACCCGCCCTTCTTCAGGGACTTGTTCCGGACGCGCAAGGAAATCGAGCAGCCGCAGCCCGGTTTTACCAACTACCTGGCGCGCGCCGTGGCCCCGGTTGACCGGTTTTTCACGAACCTGGGCGAGCGAATTGAAGCTCGCCGGCGCCGTGAGGGCGTGTATCCGCCCAAGGAAATCCACACCCCGTCTCCCGAAGAGTCCAAGGCATGCTTCGACGAGTATATCAAGGACGCGCAAAAACGCCTTGCGGCCAACCAACTCGATCCGGGCGAGAACGTCCAGATCGTGGGAGACCGGGTCCAGGTGGCCGGGCAGGTTTCGGTCATGCAGATCAACGGCCTGCTGACCAAGGTCATTTTTGACCAGAACCCCACCAACGAGTTTTACGTCGAGGAGAGCTTTCCGCTGAAGTGGATGTATCCGCACCTGGAACCGTTCGGGATCATCATGAAGATCGATCGCAAACCTTTGCCCGAGATCACCGACGCCATGGTCAAGAAAGATCATGACTTCTGGTGCAATTACTCGAAGCGATTGATCGGCAACTGGATCACCTACGACACTCCCATCAAGGATATCTGCGCTTTTACCGAACGCGTTTACCGGCGGATGGACTTCCGGAATTTCACCGGAGACCCGAAATTCGTGCGTGATAACGACGCGCAAAAGGCCTTTTCCAAGCTTCGCAGCGCCATCGGCGGCCTCTACGCCTGGCGGGTCAACAACGCCAAACCGGGTTCCCCGGAGCAACAGCGCATGTTCAAGGAAGCGGACTTTGCCTTTCGCCAGGCCTTCGCCTTCTGTCCCTACAGCCCCGAGGCTGTCTTTCGCTACGTGAACCTGCTGGCCAGCGTCCAACGGTTTGACGACGCCTTGATGGTGGCCGAAACCTGCCAGAAATTTGATCCGGAAAACGACAGCGTCAACAGCCTGGTAAAACAATTGATCCAGATCAAGCAGGGGCATCCCGCCGTCTCACAAGCCCAGAGCCAGATCAGCGAACTCATCCAGCAGTATGAAACCAATCCGGGCAACGTTCAGGTCGGCTTGAAACTGGCAAGCGCCCTGTTCCAGTTGCAACAAACCAACCAGGCAATGGCCATCCTGGATCACTTGATCGCCATGCTCCAACCCCAATACCAAGCCGATCCCGCCAACGCGCAGGTTGCCTTTCAGTTGGCATCGGCTTATTCGCAGCGCCAAAAGCCCGACCAAGCCGAAGCCGTAATCAATCAACTGGTCAGCCGCCTTGAGCCGCTCTATCAGGCCAGCCCAACCAATGCCCCGCTGGCGCTTCACCTGGTCTCGGCCTATTTGCAGCGCCAGGAGGTGAACCGTGCCTTGCCGATCCTGAACCAACTCATCGCGGCGCCCAACGTGGACTCCACTACCCTGCTGTCGGCCGCGCAGGCTTATGCGCAGTTGGGCAACGTGGCCAAGCTCGAGGAAACACTCCTCAAATTGGTGAAGCTGGTCCCGTTGAACCCGGAGGCGTGGTATGACCTGGCGGCATTACAGGCTGTCCAAGGCAAAAACGAGGAGTCCATCAAGTCGCTCTCCAAATCCATACAACTCAGCAACCAGCGACTTAAGCAACAGCCCAACGCCAAAAACCTGCTTGCCATCGCCGCTGAGGATGGGCGTTTCCAAGCCCTGCGGCAGATGCCCGAATACAAGAAGTTGACGGGCACAAACTAACGTGGCAAGGCACCCTCCAATGGGGTTTGGGATTTAGGATCTGGTTATTAAATTCAGAACGGCCACGCCGTTGCAGGATTGGGCCATGGCGACGCTGACTTTCTTCAATGAAAAATAACCTATTCTCAATGCTCCAAGACTTCTCTCGGCTAGAAATGGCCCTCGAGTTCAGCAACTGCGCTATGTAGTTGCCGATAATTGCTTTTTCACCTTGTTCATGCAATTCGCCAGGGGTATTCTCGCGTCCGCCAGCGGAAATTTAGGAATCAGAGCTTTGACAATTAGCACGAAGCGTAATGGAGATTACCGATCAACAGTGGAAGGAGCCGGATGGACGGCAACTTTTGGCCTGCTTTTTGCACGCCCAGGACGAGGATCGCCGGCGACTTGCCCGGCAATTGCACGACACGACCGTGCAAGCGTTGACCGCGCTCAGACTCAAATTGGGCTTGTTGTTGGACTCTCAATTGGCAAACCTGGAATCCACCGGCGAGAAGCTATTGCGCGACAGCATCAGGCTAACCGAACTATGCGCGGACCAAATCCGGACCCTCACCAACATGCTGCATTCGCCAATACTCGACGAGCTTGGATTGGTGGGGGCATTGCACGAACACGTCGATTTCTTTACTCGCCAAAGCGGCATCAAAGTGAAGTTGGAGCTGATGCCGGGTATTGATCGGTTGCCAGCGGAGGTTGAACTTGCCCTGTTTCGCATCTTGCAGGAGTGCCTGACCAATATCCACCGCCATTCGGGGAGCCGAACTGCCTCCGTTCGCTTGGAACGAAATCTGGATGAAGTTCGCCTGGAAGTTCGGGACTCGGGAAGTGGGATGTGCTTGGCGGTGTCTGAACCAGGCAGTGGGCCAGGCGCCGGCAAAACCGGCATCGGTATCGCCAGCATGCGTCAGCGCACCTCGCAATTGGGGGGGCGATTGGAAGTCAGCTCGTGTCCCGGCAACACTGTCGTCCGGACGATCATCCCGCTCGAAACGACCGGTAATGGGCGGAATCGGCCCACCCCAACCTGCTAATGCCTCGGCCTTGTGGCGCGGGAGCATCCTGGCGCACGGTTCGCTGGTGATTTCAAAAGTCAAATTCAAACCTCGTTATGCGAATTTTGGTTGCCGATGATCACGAATTGGTCAGGCAAGGGGTGCGCATCGTCCTTGAAAAGCAGCCGGGCTGGTGCGTTTGCGGTGAAGCCAAAACGGGCCGGGAGGCGGTCGCGATGGCTATCGAACTCAAACCCGATTTGGTGGTCCTGGACTTCAGCATGCCCGAATTGAACGGCTTGGAGGCTACTCGCCAGATATGCGATGCGCTGCCCCAAACCGAGGTGCTGGTCCTGACCATGCATAAATCCGAGCAACTGATGGAGGCAGTTCTGGCGGCAGGGGCCCGAGGCTATGTCCTGAAGAGCGACGCGGGCAAGACTTTGGTGCAGGCAGTGCAGAATTTGTGTCGTCATAAGGCCTTTTATACCTCCCAAATGTCAGCCCAGTCACATGGTCAACCGCTGCATGATGAAGCCGCTAATGACCGAACCGCAATTCATTCCTGCAAACTCACTCGACGCGAGCGCGAGATACTGCAGTTGATCACCGAAGGCAAAAGCACCAAGGAAGCCGCAAATGCTTTGGATATCAGCGTCAAGACTGCCGAGACCCATCGCACGAATATAATGCGGAAACTCGATCTGCATTCGATCAGCGACCTCGTTCATTACGCCATCCGCAATCAAATCATCCAACCGTAGCCGCACCTTGATCACCAGGCGGTGCGTCTGACTCGGACCCTTTCAAAAACACTCTCTAACCCGGATATTTTATACTTCCTTTGAAACGCCAACACCCCACCGTGTGATGGCACACGGCCTACAGCCCTCAAAAGCCCGTCCCTGTAGACCGTGTCCCGTGACCCGGCGTTCAACGTAAATATCCGGGCTAAGGGATTTGCTGTATTCCACCAGATCGAGGCGGGATGATAAGCTACGGCTTATTAAACAGCCCTTTGCCAAATTGCATGGCTTTTTAAGGGCAAAGCGGAATTTTGAGTCGTTTTTAAGCAACAAGGCAGTTTTTGGCCGGTCAATGCGAACGATAGCGAATGTCGTAAGGGAGGGTGAAATCGGATAGCTGAAATTTCCCGAGTGGCATGAAACAAGAACCACCCTTCCCTTCCCATAACCAAATGAGTCACAGAATCCGCATCCTGATCCTGGAAGGCTGTCCAACCCAGGCCCGGTCGATGATCGACCAATTGCGAGAGGGAGGCACCGCATTCATCGCCTTGCGGGTCGAGAACGAAAGCGATTATCGCCGGGCGCTGCGCGAGTTCGAGCCACACCTTGTTCTGGTTGACTATTCCCGGACGTATCACAACGGTTTTTCAGCCTTGTCCATCGCCCGCGAGATCACTCCCGGCACGCCCTTGGTCTGCGTTGCCAGCACCATAAACGAGGAGACCGCCGCGGCAGCCTTGAAAGACGGGGCTGCTGATTGCCTCGTTAAAGACCAACTCGACCGGCTCGAGGCAATAATCAGGAATGCGTTGGAAATCAGCCGCTTGAGAACCGAAGCCAGGCTGGCCAAAGAAGCCTTGCAGGAGCTCGAACTTCGTTCCCGAGACCAAATGAAAGAATCTCTCTCGCTCATTCGGGCAACGCTCGATGTCGCAGTAAAGGGTATCCTTCGGGAAGCAGCCAAACGCAAACTAGCCGAGGCCGCCTTGCTCAAGAGTGAACGGCGATTCCGGCGGCTCGCCGAAAATGCCGGGAACGTAATCTCCCGTTCCCAGTCGATCCTGATCGTGGACGCCGATGTGACGAAGAAAAGGCTTGCCGGAGCCCAATTCCTCCGTGCTCAGCGAATGGAAAGCCTGGGCCGGTTAGCCAGCGGTATCGCCCACGATCTCAATAACGTTCTAACCCCAATTTCGGTTGGTCTCTCCTTGATCGGCAAGCAAATCTCCCACGACTCGGGCCACAGTTTGTTGGCCACTATGCAGGCCAGCGCCGCCCGCGGCGCCGATATTGTCAAACAAGTCCTGACCTTCGGCCGCGGTGTGGAAGGACAAAAATCCCCCATCCAACTCAATGGACCTATCAACGAAATGGCCAGGATTATCCGGCAGACATTCCCCAAATCCATCATTCTAAAGGTCGTTCTCCCCACAGACCTCTGGTATGTCTCGGTTGACACAACCCAATTGCATCAAGTTTTGATGAACCTTTGCCTCAATGCCCGTGATGCCATGCCAAAAGGCGGAACCTTGACTTTGTCCGCCGCCAATTTTCGCCTCAACCATCAACAGGCCCGGATAATCCAGGGCACCAAGACCGGTCCTTACGTCATGTTCCAAGTCGCAGATACCGGCAGCGGAATCCCGCCGGAACATATGAACAAGATTTTCGAACCGTTCTTTAGCACCAAAGAAATCCAGAATGGCTCCGGCCTCGGACTGCCAACCGTTCTCGGCATCGTCCATAACCACGACGGCTTCATCCAAGTCGAGTCCGAGGTTGGACAAGGAAGTCAATTCAAGGTCTGTCTGCCGGCCGTCCTGGCTATGCCCTCCTCGCCTGAATTACCCAGCGCTCCTCCCCCTCAAGGCGAAGGCGAATTGATCCTCGTCGTTGACGACGAAGATGACGTCCGCGAGGTGATCCAAAAGAGTCTGTGCGAAAATGGTTATCAAACTGTCGCCGCCCGCAACGGAAACGAGGCAATAGCCGCTTATTCCCAACATCACGACCGCATAAAGGCCGTGCTCGCCGACCTCATCATGCCATCAATGGATGGGCTAAGCGCCATCCGGCTCCTGCGTGAAATGGGCCCGTCCCTCCACCTCGTCGCCGTCAGCGGCCTTGGCTCAAAATTCGACGAAGCCAAGTTATCCGGTCTCGGCGTTCAAGCGTTTATCCCCAAGCCATTTACCGCCGAAACCCTGTTGGTCACACTGCGAAAGGTATTACACCCAAATGACGCGGGAAGCGGGAAGCGGGAAACGGGAAACGTGAAGAGTGGAGCGTGAATCGTGAAACGTGAGGCGTGAATCGTGAAATGTGGAGCAGGAAATGTGGGATGGAGCATAAAGATCATGGAGCGGGGAGCGGGGGGAGCGTGGAGCGGGGAGCGTGTAATGCAGGCTGACAAATGTGGTGCGACAGCCGCGGTGGGCGTGAATGGAAGGCAGTGTGGCAGCGCAATGGACTCGAATCCTTACATTCTCGCGGAGCTAATCGCTAATCGCCATATTCCGTTTTCCACCCTCCACCCTCCACGCTCCACGCCTCACGCTCCACGCCACTCAATCCTGGCCGAAAAAGGCGGTATCGAGCCATTCAAAATCCCCAAAATTTGGCATAGAATATGCTACTTTTTAACGTGGGAAATGAATACAGTTTCGCTCGGCGAAATAATGTATGGCCAACCGTTTCTATCCTCATGATGGAAACAAAACGCCTCATTAAAATCCTCCGCTGGGCCGAAGGCCTGGCGTCTTCTTAGGCTGAAGGTTGCTGGCGGTCTGCTAAAACAGACCGCCAGATCTTTTCGGAATTGACAAACGTGCGCGCTTTTTCGGAAGATATTGTCTCGCACCGCCTTGGATGGATTTTCGGTAGTCCGTTCAACGCTGGTTGTCCGGTGCCAATAGCCGGAACTGCGGAAGCGAGAGAGGCATATGACCATGCAAACCAATAATCAAAATAATCCGGGTGATTCGAAACCTTCATCAAGTCAGCACGGGCGTCGTGGATTTCTCAAACGAATCTGTGCCGGCGGGCTTGCCGCGGCGGGCTTGCCGCTCGCCACAACCAAAGGCTTTGCCGAAGAATCGGAAACCACGGCGCCGGTGATTGCTCCCGGCCCCATCCCGCAGGTGACGATTGCCGGGGTCCGGATCCCCCGAATGATCATCGGCTCGAATCCCATCGGAGGCTGGAGCCATGCCGTGCCGAATTTATCGCTAGCAATGCCGGATTACTTCACCTTGGACCGGACCGTCGAGTTTCTGCAGCGCTGTGAGCGAAGCGGGTTGGATGTTTGGTTGAGCTATTGGGCTGAAAAACCGCTCAGCGCCTTGAAAATCCTCTGGGCCCAAGGCTACAAAATGCGACCCTATTTTCTCGGTACCCTCAACGCCAAGGGCCAATTGCTCGGGGCCGAGTCGGGAATCGATGACGATATTCGCCTTTACAAGCCGATATTTTACGTGCATCACGGGAACGTCACAGATTTTCTCTTCAGCGCGGGCAAGCAAGAGCGGGTGCACGACTTTGTGAAGAAGGTCCATGACGATTTAGGCATCCCGGCGGGCGTCTCGGCGCACAACCCGGATAATATAAAATATATCGAAGACCACGGGTGGGAGGTCGATCTTTACCAGACCTGCCTCTACTACGTCACCCGCCCCAAAGAGGAGATTCGCGCCAAACTCGGCACCGCCATGCTCGGCGAACCGTTCCTGGAAAGCGATCGCGACAATATGCTCAAGGTCATTCAACAGGTCCAAAAACCGTGCCTGGCGTTCAAAATCCTTGCCGCCGGCAGGCATTGCGAGACGGGTCGGTCCGTCGAAGACGCCTTCGCGTACGCACTGACCGGGATCAAGAAGACGGATGCGGTGATCGTAGGTTTCTGGCCGAAATTCAAGGACGAACTGAGTCAGAACATCGGTTTCCTGTGCCAATACGGTTCCCCGGCTTGAACATGAGCGCTGGTCGTCTGCTTCAATTCGCTCGGTTTCTCGCGCTTTCTGGTGGGTTCACGGTGTTGATGAACGCCGGGGCAATCCCACTCCCAAGTCCCCAAACCGGACCGCAGCCAACCTTTGGAACAAACCGAACCAACAGCGCCGTCGTTCGCTTTGTATCTCCAATCGATCACTCGATCATATCGACCAACCGCGTCCAGATCATTGTCATCGCCAACTCCCTCGAATCGGCTCCGGCAATTACCTTGGACGGTCAACCGATACAATCAGAGCGTGTCGAGCTCGGCAAGTCGTGGTTGTTGCGACTCGGCAAGGGAGCATCGCCTTCGTCGGCAACGGCCTCGCCGCGGTCTGTAGCCCCGAACGGGGCCGCCTCGGGCAAACCAGAAAAGGTCTTATTGCTGGCTAATGTCCCTCTTTCTCCCGGCAGGCATACCATCGAGGCGGCAGGCTCGAGAATCCTGCTGTTTCGGTCCACCGCGACAGATCATAGCGACGCGCCGGCGGGTTGGCCGCTGTTCCAATCGCATCCCATTACTACCGACCCAAGCCAGCCCTCGAGTTGTGAGAATTGCCATTTGACTCACGGATCGGGGAAAGATTTGGTCCTTGATCGGGTGAAGATGCCCGAGGCCTGCTATAGCTGTCACGACCTCGTTGACCTTCGCCTTGCCCATAGCCACGTGATGGACCCGTTGGCGGAATGTGCCATTTGCCATAATCCACACGGGAGCACTCAACCAAACCTCCTCATCAACACCCGGGCGAAACTGTGCGTCCAATGCCACGAAGCCGGTCATTCGGCCAACTGAACAAAAACCCGTCTTGATCCAGATTCCTCTCGTGATGTGGTGTCCCATTCACGGCAAAGACTGGAAGTCGCTTCCGCCAATGCTAACCTGAGACGCGTGTATAAATCGTACACGAAGAAATCGGAGCCCGCTTCCAACGGTGAATTTCTCGCCTTCGAGCATGCCGCCATTCGGTTGGGCGAGATGGTTGTTTTCAAAAGCACCCACTGGACATGGCGCCAGGGCGAGCTGTGGGCCATGCTCGGCCCGGATGGCTCGGGCAAATCGTTGT
>JAMCZD010000015.1 GCA_023473405.1 Candidatus Omnitrophota bacterium | reverse complement strand
TTGATAGCCTCGGTCGGCTGAATCGAGGTCGTTGGTGACGGTGTACCGACCGTTGACAATCGCAGGCACGCTCCCCTCGAGTGCCCATGGTGCCTCCGCGTTCAAGGATTGACCTGTTTGAAGGTGGAATCCTTCGAGCGATGCCGGCCAGGAAATCACGACGGCTTCGGACGCGCGTTCGATCCGCAACCGCGGTTGAACCACGAGGGCAAAATCGACTTGGTTCGTTTGACCACTTACGAGGTCTGTGGACTTGGTCTGTGTTGCGTAGTCGGGATGAGAAGCCTCGATGAAGACCAACCCGGCGGCGATCCCGGTCAAGCGGTATTGGCCGTTGGCGTCGGTGGTGGCGGTGGCGATGCCGCCGGCGGATAGGTTCACTCCGGCAATCGGACGGTGCCTTCGATGGTCCCTTCCTGGGTGAATGATTTCAGGTTGACGAGGAGTTTGACGAAATCGATGGCATAGCCGTCCCCGGCGCCGGTGGTGGGATCATCAAAATCGATAACGAGTGAACCGCTTTGGACCTGGGGGAGAAATTCGGCGGGAAGGGCGACGCTGATGAGTTTGCCGATGGGACCGGTCTGATTCAAGGCATTGATTATTGTCTCGAGGAACGGAGCGCGCACGCCGTTGAGTGTTACCTGGTAAGTCGCGTGCCAAACCGGCGCCTGGAAATCATCGACAAACATTTGCAGCACTGCGGAGCGGACCGCTAGTTCGCCAAGGTCGTAGTCGAGTTCGATGGGGTGAACGTTGTTGGCGGGACGCGAGGTGGTCGAGGTATAGCCGTCCCGACCGGCGGGAGGATGCCCGTTGTAGCTGGTTATCACCATGATACGGTCTGTGCCGGGCGGGTCATTGGGATCGATCGACCATGGAAAAGCATGAGCGGGGGTTGAATTACCCGAGAATGGGTCAAAACCGGTGGGCCAGCCAAAGCCGAGGTTGTCGATATCTCCGGTTCGAACCATCAGGTCCGCTTCGGGTGTGTCGTGCAGAATCAAGGATAGCGCGTCCCAGTCGCCGTCTGTCGTGCTGAAATGGGCATACACGGGGGCTTCTTGGGTGATCGTGTTATTGGCGGCGTCGAGGTCGGTGGCCACGTACTGTGTCTGGCCATCCAGATCAAACGCCTGCCCAACCTGCCCAGCAGCAAATCCGGCGCTGTTTTCCAAGGTCCCAGACGGGCCGACCAGGTTATCCGCGTTGCCATCGCCCGGCCACCAACCGACCAAGCCGGCTGGGGGGACGACGCAACCGCTTGTTTGCGCTCGAGCCGAGCATGGAAGACAGGAGAATAGAACCGCGCCAAGGCCGATCGCGATAAGGGAACCGGTTGTTTTCATAGTTCTTTTTTGTTTGCCCAATTAGTATGGAGTGCGGTGGCAGGCCTTATGGCGCGACACCGCTTTTGTTTTCCCCTCTTCCCCAAAGCGCCGCCGCCGCTTCGCTCTGCCGGCACTCCACACGTTTCACGTTTCACGCCCCACGCTCCACGCTCCACGCTCCACGCTCCATATGGCGCGGCGGTTCTTACCTGATTTGTCTGCCAGATGTCAACGATAAAGAATCGGATGTTTGCGCCAATCTTTGTCTTTGTCATGACCGTATTGGGTGACACGCGGGCGGCGTTCGCGCAGGCGGACCGACTCGATACCGAGGTAGTAACCTTCCGAGGCCGGGTTCTTACCAACGCAATCCAGGCGCAGGGTGTATTGGCCGGGATCGGGCCAGAAATCGAGCAGATGAAATTCCTGGTGGTCGGTGTCAGGGCTGTAGAAGTCCATGGTGCCGCCCAGTTTAA
Source organism: Candidatus Omnitrophota bacterium (assembly GCA_023473405.1). Taxonomy (GTDB): domain Bacteria; phylum Verrucomicrobiota; class Verrucomicrobiia; order Limisphaerales; family UBA1319; genus JAMCZD01. The sequence goes on along the minus strand of JAMCZD010000015.1, from coordinate 9,987 downwards.
TGCCGTTGAGATAGGCCTGGTATTGGCCGAAATCGTTGGACTTGGTCATATTTAGCAGCAAGCGGAGCGGTTCTTTCTTTGTAACCTCGAAAGGAATCTCGATCCAGGCATTGTCGGCGCTCGGCGGTTGGTAGAGCAGTTGGGGGCCATCGTAGAACTCGAGGGATTGTGTCTTGACCGTGCCGTCGCCGTGGTAGGACGCGCCGGTGAAATCACGCGCATAGGCAATAATACGTTCGAGGCTGGGAAGTTTGCGTTCGCGGGCATCGGGGGCGCGGGCGGTGAAGGTGGGCGTGCCGGTTTGATACCAGAACGCCACACTGGAGTAGTCGTCCTCGCGTTCATTCCAGCTCATGGATTTGTAATTGGGGTTTTCGTCGGGGGAAATCCAGCCGAAGTGTTCGAAGGTAACCTTGATGCCTTTATCAAACACGATAGGGTCACAGAGATGCCAGCGGTAGGCGCTCGTATGGCCGCCGACGATTCCCCATTGATCGAAATAAGGGACACCAAAGTAGGGTGTGCTCGTCTTCTTCAAGCCCCAGGCGGATAAGAAATAGTCTTCGGTGCCGGTGCCCCAAATCGAGGGTTTGGCTTCGCCGTTAATGTAAATCTTTTCGTCACCCTCGCCGAACCAGGAGGGGCTGCGGGTTCGAACGGCGAGCACGGTGCCGACGTAATGGCCCTTCCCCTTCGTATCGAGCACCACGTAATCCTTGCCGTGTTGAGCCGGGTATTCCTGGCGGTATTGGGCGTAAAAATAGGGGGTATCCTTGGGCAGTTTGTCTTTCTTGATCCAGTCAATGTTATAATAGAGCAGGCTGATCGGCTTGTCGCTCTGGTTCACGATTTCGATGCGCGCCGATTTTCGAAACGGCATGTGCCAAAAACAGTTGTAGGAATCGGCATCCTCGACGATTACCGGCAGGCTGATCACCTCGCTGCGCTTGCCGAAGCAATTGGCAAAGAAATCGCCCACCGGCGCCTCGATGGCCGGCCGCGTCTGGCCGTCCCAGAACATTCGGAGCAACATTTCCTCGTGGTTGGCTGAGCCTTTTTTGGCCCACCCCTGCGGTTCGGGACCCAGGAAGGTCATCCAAATATGGGTGATGACACCGGGGCCCTGGGCATCGAGGAGGACATGTGTTTCGCCGGGCGGCACGGTGAAGTTGTCCCAATTGCTGGCCTCGTCGAGATCGCCTCGGGGCTCGGCATTCGGATTCAACTTGCGCTCCCCGCCGCCCCGCCTTACCTCGCCTACGCGCATGGTCGACGTGGCGCGCATCGAGCGGCCTTCCATCGGTTTGGCGAGATTATCGAGGAGTCCATCGGCGGAAAGCCGCAGCGGCAATAAGCAAATTAATAAGAGCCACGCCGGACTAAGCCGCCTGCTCGATCTGCTCGAACGGGCTGCACCCGGCCGTTGCTCGACGCCGCGGATGTTGAAAATCGACGAGAGCCGTTTGGTGTTCATCGTCCATGATCTCGGTTTCATAATTGAGTTTGCACATCAACTTCCAGCTCACGACCGGGGCCCCGGTTTCATCGCGCCGTTACCTGGCGGCGCGTCGGGGCGCTGTCCCCAGCGCTCGGAAATTAATTGTCGGCGAGCAGGCTAACTGCTGGCGGGTTTCTGTTCAAACATGTTTTAAGCCCCAGACCGAGTGATAGCGCAACAGGGCGTGCTCTATCTCACGGTCTGCGGAATAACGCGGGAGCGTTGCCAAGGGCTGAAAGCTCGTCCCATCCATGCGCTGAAAATGACGCGGACGATGACGATGCTCAATAATTGTGGCATGGCTTTCGGGTGAGGGAACCTGTGACTCTTGCCAGGATGGAACGGGCCGTTGGCGCTGCGAGCAGTCGTGGGCGATTCAAAGGAGAGAGGCATATGGGGTGCACATGTATCCAGGGCTGCAAAACAGGCTAGATTAATAAACCCTGGAAGGTTTTTGTCTCACACCCTATGGGTTTAGGCCCTGCTACTCGTGCTTGAACCCGGCAAATTGGCTGGCGTAGGATGCGGGCATGCACTGGATATTTTGCCGGATGAAGCGCGGCCGAAGCGCGGTCGTTTGCGGATGGATGCTTACCCTCGCCGTTATCAATGTGATCGCCGCCGACCAACCGCAATGGGGCCAGCGGTGGTCGCGCAACCTGGTTTCAGGAGAAACGAATTTGCCGGAAACGTTCGATTTAAAGACAGGCAAGAACATTGAATGGTCGGTCCAACTCGGCTCTGAGACACATGCCACACCGGTCGTTGCCCATGGCCGGGTTTTTATTGGGACGAACAACAATCATCCGCGTGATCCGAAGCACCAGGGCGATCGGGGTGTGCTCATGTGTTTTAACGAGGCAAACGACGAATTACTTTGGCAATTGGTCGTCCCGAAACGTGAGGGTGACATCTACCTCGACTGGCCCAATAGCGGCCTCTGCTCGCCGCCGACCATCGAGGGCGACCGTGTCTATGTCCTCAGCAATCGCGGCGAGGTGATGTGCCTGGACATTAACGGTCTTGCCAATGGCAATGACGGTCCCTTCCAGGACGAGGGTGTCCACATGACCCCTAGCGGCACGCCGCCTATGCAGCCGGGCCCGCTTGATGCGGATATAATCTGGATTTTCGACCTGGTGTCCGGAGTGGGAATTCATTCGCACGACGCCGCGCACGCCTCGATTTTGCAATTAGGCCAGTATCTCTACCTTAACACATGCAACGGGGTGGATAATACCCATCGCCGCATCCGGTCCCCGGACGCGCCGAGCCTGGTGGTGCTCGACAAAGCGACGGGCCGGTTGGTGGCTCAAGATGCCGAGCATATTGGTCCGCGCATTTTCCACTGCACCTGGTCGTCGCCTGCCTTTGGCGAGGTCAATGGCAAACCGGAGATCATCTTTGCCGGTGGCGATGGCGTGGTATACGCCTTTGAACCATTCGCGCCGGCAGATGGCAACACAAGCTCAGGCGTTCAAAAAACCGACAATGCCGGTCCTGTGCAGTCCACCAATTCCGTGGCTGCACTGCGGAAGCTATGGCAGTTCGACTGCGATCCCACAGCGCCCAAAACGAATGTTCATCGCTTCGTGGGCAATCGACGCGAAAGCCCGAGCAACATCAAGAGCATGCCGGTCTTCCATCAAAATCGGGTGTATGTGACTGTGGGGGGCGACCTTTGGTGGGGCAAAAACCAGGCATGGCTCAAGTGCATCGACGCCACCCAGTCCGGTGATATCACGCATTCAGGCGAACTCTGGTCCTATCCGCTCGAGCGGCATTGCATGTGCACACCCGCCGTCTATCACGGTCTGGTCTTTGTCGGGGACTCAGGGCGAAGAATCCATTGCGTGGACGCCGATACCGGGCGTCCGTATTGGACCCAGGAAACGCAGGGCGAGGTTTGGGCATCGCCCTTGGTTGCCGATGGCAAAGTCTATTTTGCCACTCGGCAAGGTGAATTTTGGGTGTTCGCCGCCAGCAAGGAAAAGAAGGTCCTGAGCACCATCGATCTGGGCGAACCGATCAGCAGCACTCCCGTCGCCGCCAACGGGGTGCTTTACGTAACCACCATGTCTCACCTTTACGCGATTAGGAAGTCGTCGCCGTAGGGAGCGTGGGGGCGTGAGAGCGTGGGAAATAGGAGCGTGGATGCCTTCATCCGCGCCTGGCAAACCAACCATGCCAATTAATAGAAAATCGGGATTTGACTTTCTTTTCGCATCAGCAGGAAGGCTGAATCTGATTACACCAGTTGGGGATCAAGAGATTTGCTTCGCGGTAGTCAGCGCTCCTAACGCTCCGGACGCTCCCCACGCTTCTGACGCTCCCACGCTCCGGACGCTCCCGGCTTGCCGCGACACAAAAAAGAAGGGCCGGGTTTTAAGCCGGCCCCCTTTTTACGGAGGCAAATGATGAGAGTTTTTACAACTTATTCGGCAGCACACTCGACTGCCTAAAATCGTCGTCCAATGCGGCGCTGCAGTTTTACGCCTTCGAATTGCACACGGAGGCTTTGTTCCGCACTTTTGCACCGGCCAATCACGATACCAATTTAACCTGAGCCGCAAATCCTGCCAGTCACCAGTTCTGGTGACAAACCCGGTCCTCGCGAAATCCGGAATCCTTACAAAGAACCGGGAGTGTTCTTTGGCGGCTAATGCCGCAAGAATTTGGCGACCGCTTCCGTGCGGGTTCGGACCTGGAGTTTTTCGTAAATCCGTCGGATATAAGTGTGGACGGTTTCGTAGCTGATGCCGAGGCGGTCGGCGATTTCCTTGTAAAGAAAACCGCGGGAGAGGCAATCGAGCACCTCCTGTTCACGTGTGGAGAGGTTCTCCGCCGGTTGGGGTGATGCGCCGGCGCGTTGAAAGGATTGCACCACTTTGCGGGCGATATGAGTGGTCATGGGTGACCCGCCCTTATGAACGTCCCGAATGGCGGCCAGCAACTCGGCGCGCGAGGTGCGCTTGAGCAGGTAACCGGACGCCCCGGCGGCCAGCGCATTGAAGATGTTTTCCGTATCTTCATAAACCGTGAGCATGACGACCTGGGTCTCGGGCAGGAGCTGTTTCAATCGGCGGACGCATTCCACGCCATTCATTCCCGGCAAATTAATATCCATGAGAACGACTTCGGGACGTTCGCGAGGCAGGGCTTCGAGGGCCGCTTCGGCGTTTGCATGCTGGCCAAGGCAGCGAAAGCCCTCGGCGCGATTGATGAGGCCGGCCAAGGTACCGCGCACCTCTTCATGATCCTCGACTATCGAAACTGTGATGGGCATGGTCTGAACCTGGATTTGCCTGCGTTACATATCGAGATTACTCAAGCCGCGGGATTCGTCAATGGCGCCGGGGGGGGGTGAATAGCTGATAGCTGATGGCTGATGGCTGATGGCTAATGGCTGATGGCTAATGGCTGATGGCTAATGGCTGATGGCTAATGGCTGATGGCTGATGGCTGATGGCTAATGGCTAATGGCTAATGGCTGATGGCAAAATCTGGTCCGGTGCTTCAACGGCGCTCTGCCCGCGCACTCCCATACGCTTCACGCTCCACGCTCCACGCTCCTCACGTTCCCAGCGGCGCCGTAAGGCGCACCAAGGCGCCGCCCTCGGGGCCGGAGTCGAGGGCGAAACTGCCGCCGATACCTTCCATTCGCCGGCGCATATTGCGCAAGCCATTGCGGGTTCGCGCCGCTTTTTCATCCAAGCCGCGAATTCCTCGACCGTTGTCTTCGATTTCCAAAATAAAAGTGGCGGAATCGAGCCGGAGCCGAATCCAGACGGAAGAGGCGGCGGCATGGCGGACGACATTGGTTATGGCTTCGCGAAAGGCGAGAAAGACGTTGTGACGGAACTCGGGAGGGATAACGATGGCGGGTAATTGGGTGGGCACATCGAGGCGGTAACGCAAACCGGCCATCGACAAAAAGTCCTGGGCATATTTGCAGGCGTAACTCACCAGGCTGTCCAAGGTGTCATTCGACGGATTAACGGCCCAGACAATCTCATCGAGCACGCGGGTGGTCTCGCGTGTTGTCTGGTAGATTTGCCGGGCGTGGGACTCGACCTCTCCCGGGTTGTCTTTGTCGCTCTGGACGATCTCGCTGAGGAGGGAGACCTGGGTGAGGCTGGCACCCAATTGATCATGGATGTCCTGGGCGATCCGGGAGCGGTCCTTGGAGAGCGCTTCCTGTTGTGCAAGGCGTTCGAGCTGCCGCTGCAATTTCTGCGTAGATAAGTAATGGACGATTCCGATGATCATTCCAAGGATACATGCGGTCGACAGGCTCAGAAACCACCAGGTCCGCCAATAAGGCGGCTCGACGATCAGCGCCAGGGTGCTGCCGGTCTCGTTCCACACGCCGTCCTCGTTGCAGGCCTTGACTTGGAAGTTGTAGCGGCCCGGGGGCAGCCGGCTGTAACGGGCGACATGGCTGTTGCCGGCTTGGGTCCAGTCCGTTTCATGGCCTTCGAGGCGGTATTTGAACCGGGCGCGTTCGGCGGCGGACAGGTTCAGGCTGGTGTATCGAATCTCGAGACGTTCCTTGCCTGGGGGGATGACGACGGGCTGGGCAACCTCGGTGCACAGGGCGTTGGTGTTCTGGAGTTGGCCGTTGATGAGCACCGACTCGATGATGACCGGCGGCGGGTGAATGTTGGGGTGGAGTTGGGTTGGATCGACAGTCACCAGCCCTCTCGAGGTGGGAAACCAGAGACGCCCGTCGCGGCCAAGACAACCGGCGGGTTGAGAACCAAAGGTGCATTCGCGGGTTGGCAGGCCGTCCGGCTTCCCGTAGGCGCGGCAGGAGACAAAGGTGGTCCGGCCGGCGGCGAAGTCGTTGAGCTCGCGTTTCTGGACGCGCATGATGCCGGCGTTGGAGCCGATCCAGAGGCAGCCGTGGTCATCCTGGATCATGAAATTGATGCTGTTGCTCAAGAGACCATCGCGAGTGGTGAGGCGAGTCACTTTGCCGTCCTGCCAACGGGCGAGGCCGCTGCCGGAGGTCCCGATCCAGAGAATTCCGTCCCGGTCCACGTAGAGCGCGGAGATATCCTCGCTGGGCAAGCCGTCTTGCTTATGGTAGGCGGAGAACTGGCCATCATGCAGGCGGTTCAAGCCGCCTCCCACCGTCCCGATCCACAGATTGCCCCGGTCATCCTCGGCGATGGCTTGGACTTCATCCGCCGACAAACCGTTGGCGGAGGTGAACATTGTCCAGCCGTTGGTATCAAGCCGGCCCAGGCCGTTTTGCGTGCCCACCCACAGGGCACCGGAGTGGTCCTGGTAAATGGCGTGGATGAACCGCTGGGTCGCCTCCGGCCCAGCCGCGCGTTGGAACAGGCCATTTTGCTTTTGGAAGCGGAACAGTCCGGCGCCCCAGGTTCCGGCCCAGACATCCCCATTTCGAGCCACATACACGGACCAGACGTTGGTGCTGGCCAATCCCTGGTTGAAGCCGTAGTGTTGCTGAACGCTTCCTTTCCAATAAGTGATACCTCCCCCGATCGAGCCGATCCACAGCCCGCCTTGATCATCTTCACAGGCGGATTGGACTGCGTTGCCGAAGGGACCTCGCGACACATCCAATACCGCAAAACTCCGGCGCTTCACCCGGTTCAAGCCCTTGCTGTCCGGACCGCCATCGGTGCCCACCCAAAGGTTTCCCTCGCGGTCGACGCACAAGGCCAGGATCACATCGCTCGAGAGACCCTGTTTGGTTGAAAGCCGCGATGCACGACCTTGGTCATCGAACCAAAAAACGCCCGAACCTTGCGTGCCCACCACGAGGTTGCCCTGGCGGTCTTCGCAGGCGGCGCGCACTGGCGCCGAACCCCACGGATAGGGGCCGAAGTCGCGTTCGACGGTGTTGGTTCGGCATTTTTGGACACGGCCATCTGCCAGGCGCCAATACCCGCCTGAGGGGCTGGAGAGGAGATAATCCAACCTTCTCACCGGCATATTCTCTTCGATGGGGAGCTCGATGGAACCGGGGTCCAAGACCGACCCAACCGCCGATTGACTTCGGTCCGTGGCCACCCAGACCGGGCCGGAGGGTTCGGCTATAATGGCACGGTACGAAGCGTGAAATCCCTGGCCAAAAAGGAACGTGTTGTCAAACCGCCCCTTCCCATAGCGCCATATTTGGCCGTCGGCGGTGTAAAGCCACACCGCGCCCTCTGAGTCTTCGCATACGGACGCCAGGCGCTTTTCCGAGGTCGCTTGGCCGATCCCCGACCGGCCGGCCTGGCCGTCTTTGATCACGACCGCGCCAGCGGTCTCAGCGCCAGCCTGGCCGATTCCCAACCGGTTGACCTGGCCGTCCTTGATCATCACCACACCGGCGGTTTCCGTGCCTATCCACAGCCGCCCCTGGCTGTCTTCAAAAAGCTGGACGATCCAACTGCTGTTGAGTCCGGGCGTGTTGTATTCGTCGAAGACGGTGAATCGTTGACCGTCGAAACGCACCAAGCCGTTGATGGTGCCGAACCAGAGATAGCCATCACGCGATTGCAGGATCGACGTCACCGTGCTTTGCGGCAGCCCATCGTCCACGCTCCAGGAATCGATGATGTAGGGATTGTCAGCCTCGAACGAAGCGTTTGCCCATGCCGGGATGCCGGCCGCCAGCAGGCCCAGAAAAATCCACGCAACGGCGCGAATCAAACCGTTTTTTGCCATGTTCAATTGTTCCGATGGCGAATCGTTTGTGTAAAGACGTTTTTAAGGGGAGAGCGTGAAGCGTGAGGAGCGTGAGAGCGTGGGCAGCGTTGGAAGCATGGCGGAGCGTAGAACTCAATAAAGCTATTTGGTGTGACGTAATGTCGCTTATACATGGCGTGTGCGCCTGTGATAATTGCGACATACTGACACTTTCAAAACGGTCTCTCAATGTTCAGATGTGTGTAACTGGTTGTGAATGCGATTGTTATGTGTGACGGTTCAGGATCTATCGGTAATGGCATGGTCAAAGCTTTCTTCAGATTCAGTTGGTTGAACATTAAAATTGAAAGGTTGAAAAATGCAGACAATACAACGTCGTCCAAGTGATCTATCGGACTGGTCTCCCTTCGATCAGTTATTTGGTTTGCGTGATGAACTCAATCGCCTGATGGAGTTGCCCGCCAATGAACTCATCAATTCGAATGAATTCTTTCATGGCTGGGTTCCAGCCCTCGACCTCTGGGAGGACAAGGACCGGTTGGTGGTGAAAGCCGAGATTCCCGGACTGAAAAAGGATGACATCGAGGTTTCCTTGCACGATGGGACCTTGAGCATCTCCGGCGAGCGCAAGGCGGAAAAACCGGCTGCGGACAGCGAGGTTTATCGATCGGAACGTTTCACCGGACGATTCCATCGGACTATCGCCCTGCCCAAACCGGTCCAGGTGGAGAAGGTCATGGCCAGTTACCAGGACGGGATACTGACTATTACTTTGCCCAAGACCGAAGAGGCAAAACCGCGCCAGATCGCCGTCAATTTGGAGTAGCCTGAAGGCTCCGTTTGCTGGTCCTTGAACTCACCATTGAACCTAATAAAACCAAAGAATCTTATGAGCACGATAGCCAAACCTGAAAACCGAGAGGAAAAAACCGCCGGCCAAGACCCTTCGCTTACCCCCACGGTGGACATTTTCGAGACCAAAGACGGTTTCATCCTCGAAGCGGATATGCCGGGGGTTAACAAAGCCGGCCTGGAAATCATGTTGGACGGAAACGAATTGACGATTATTGGCCGGCGGAACCTGGCAGTTCCCGACGCCAGCATTCTTTATCGGGAGTCCAAGGTTGCCGATTTCCACCGCACCTTTGAATTGGCCCCGGCCATCGACATCAGTCGGATCAGCGCCAAGATGGAGCAGGGGGTGCTGACGCTCAACCTGCCCAAGTCCGAAGAGGTCAAACCCCGCAAAATCGCGGTCACGGATTAATTCCGTTGACCAAAGCCGGATCGCGGTTAAATTGTCATCGTTAAATGGGGGCGTACCGGTTTCGACTGGACGGAGGGACTGGAAGTGGCATGTCGAGGATGGTTCGTTGGCCTCGTAAATCATCGGACCAAAAAAATAACTGCTAATACTGAATTAGCTCTCGCGGCCTAAGCTGCCGCGACGTTCACTGCCTGACGCCTGCTAAGGTCAGTGAGCGTTTACAGCAGGCGTAGGTCCGGCGCGGAGACGGCGCGCGTCGGGACGAAGTTTTTCCTGCCATCTAGGAAATCGGACGCGTGCCGGAAGGTTATCCGATCTCCGAAAAATCTCTTCCGGCTAAACATGTAGTCACCGCCGGCGAATCAGCCCAGGACGCGGGTTCAACTCCCGCCGCCTCCACCATTCTGAATCTGACGTCACATCTCCACATTCGGGAATGTGGAATGTGGATTCTGCTGAAAAAGTCCCCCCCGGCGCAGTCACATTTCAGTGGGGCCCAGTCCTGGGGATCAAGCCGTTCGCTGGTTCCATGGGGCGTGGCGCATCGCCCGGC
>JAMCZD010000168.1:4468-11803 GCA_023473405.1 Candidatus Omnitrophota bacterium | reverse complement strand
AATCGAAGTAATCTTTGAACTTGGCCCCGGCTTCCTGCTTGTCCGGAATGACCTTCGATCGAAGGATCGCCTTGTTGCGATAAAGGGTCCGGACTTTCTCGCGGGCGATCGCATCGTCGCTCACCTGTTCAGCCAGGATGTCTCGGGCGCCGGCGAGGGCCTCTTCCACCGTTGCAACGCCCTTGGCGGCATCCACGAAGGCATTGGCTTCCGCAAATGGATCGAGGGTGTTTTGGCCATTGAACAGGAGTTGGGCCAGCGGTTCGAGGCCTTTCTCCTTCGCGATCATTGCCCGGGTGCGCCGTTTTGGTCGATAGGGCTGATAAAGATCCTCGAGCGCGGTGAGGGTCTCCGCCTTTGCAATGGCCGCTTTCAGCGAATCGGTCAGGAGCTTACGTTCCGCGAGGGATTTAAGGATGGAATCCCGGCGCTGGTCCAGTTCGGCGAGGCTTGTCAGGCGTTCGCGAATGGTCGTGATAGCCACCTCGTCGAGCAAGCCAGTGGCTTCCTTGCGGTAACGGGCAATAAAAGGGACGGTAGCGCCTTCGGCAAACAAGCGGGCGGTAGCGGCCACCTGGCGCGGTTGGAGCTTTAGCTCATCAGCAATTCTGGCAAAATAGTCATCATTCATTCGTCAATTAGTGTGCACCCTGGACTTCAAACACCCCGTTTATATCCAGTTTGCGTCTCTCACTACGGCGCTTGGATCTACGCATACGACGATCTCGGCTCATTGATCCAAGCTGGCATTTGCCAGTGTGGCTCGGGATGGCGCCGGCAATGCAGAGCTACCTCCGACCCTGCCAGAACCGGATGCTTGGACCAAGGTGGTGCATGACCTCAGACTTTCGTTCCTGCTACTTGATCCACTCGACCGATCAACCGCGGTTTCTTCGTCGGTCCAAAGGCGACGTTGGCTTCCGAGTCCAACGTTACTTGGTCGCCATCGAACTTGAGCGCAAGCGTTGTCTGGAAAGGCGTTTCGCAGGCGCAAAGCTGGATCATGCAAGTATCATCGGTTGGCCACGCAAACGTGCCGGCGGTCGGTTCGTCGGGGAATTGAGCGAGGGGACCGCCCAGGAGCGGCGCGCGTCCTTTCTCCCATTTGAGGTAGCCGCACGGGACCATCATGTCCTTGCCGCCAATTCGGGCCTCGAGTGTCAACGTCTTGCCGGAATCGGACGACGCAATCTCCAGGCTTTCGAACTGCTGATCGTTGGCGGGAAACACAAATTTGCGGTTTATGACACTGCCGGACAGGGGTGAAGTTGCGGCACCTTGGGCGGGGCGGACTTCGAGGCGCACCAGGTATTCCTTGAGCCGATCGAGGGCGGCGGGATTTGCCGGTAGTGCCTCGGATTGGAAGGCCGGCAGCAGTTTGGCCCAAATCACGTTCAGCACGGCCTGCATGTCTTTGACGCCGCTGGTGATCGCCACCACTGCGTCCTGGTCCGGCATGACGAGGCAATATTGTCCGAACGCGCCATCGCCGCGAAAGGCATTGTGGCGGCAGCGCCAGAACTGGAAACCGTAACCTTGGTTCCAATCGCTCTGAGGATCGGTGCCGTTCGACACCTGCTTGGATGTGGCCATCACCACCCATTCGGCCGGCAGCAATACGCCCGCATGGCCTTTAGGTTCTCGCCCGGGTTCGCCGGTGCGTCTTCGGGAAAGAATTTCAGAACCGGGTCATCGAGACTCAACCTCCCATCGGCAACAGCGAAGCCCACCGCGGTCGAGGTGAAGCTCTTGCTCAGAGAATAGAGCACGTGATTATGGTCCGCGTCGTAGGGAGCCCACCAGCCCTCGGCAATCACCCGGCCGTGACGCGCGACCATCACGCTATGCATGCCGTCGATTTGCCGGTCGAGCGCGTTTACGAACTCAAGCATTGCCGCGGAAGAAACGCCCTGCGTTTCTGGCGCACTGCGGGGCAATCCGCTAGCCGCGCCCGCCACAATCACCGTTCCCGTCAAGACAAGGACAAGACAGATTCTATCCAAATATTTCATAGGCAATCCCGGCCTTAGCTGCACATTTCGGGTTGAAACGGGACGTTTGTCTGTTCGGCCAGGACCTTGAGCTCATCGAGCATTTTGGCCGGGAGTGGAATTCCGGCGGCCAACCGTTGTTGGCGCGTGACGATTTCCATCTCGCCGGGCAGCCAGATGCGCTCGACGCCGGGCGCCTTCCGGGTATTCCGGATAAGGCGCACCCACTCGGCCAGGCGCTGTTTGAAGTCGGCGGGCTCGGCGAATTGATCGATCCGCACGGCGCCCATGAGAAAGGTATTCTGGCCCGGTTTATCCAGGTGTTTATAGGGGTGGAGGATTTCGTGGTCCAGGGCGGCTCCGGCGAGCATACCGGTCAACAACTCGATGGCCACGGCGATGCCGTAGCCTTTGTGTCCCGCAATTGGCAAGAGGCAACCGCCATTAATCACCGCCTGCGGATCGACGGTCATCTTGCCCGCGGCGTCGACGTAACAATCCTCCGGCAGCTTATCCCCTGACTGGGCGCAGAGGAAGACCTTGCCCCACGAGGCCTTGCTGGTGGCGCCGTCGACTACCACCGGCGGTTCCTCGCCGGCACCGATGGCAACGGCGTATGGATTGTTGCCAACCCGCGCCTCGGCGCCACCCGTGGGAGGCATCGAGGCCAGGACGTTGGACAAGGACAAGCCGATCATGTCATGGGGCACCGCCATGCGGGCGTAATACCCGGCTGGACCGTAATGGTTGCAATGGGCGACCAGCACCAGGCCCAGTCCGTTCGCTGCCGCTTTTTCGATCGCCAGGTCCATCGCCATCTTGCCGCCAACCGGCCCCAAGGCGTTGTCCACGTCCAAGAGCGCGGTGCAAGGATTGTCGCGGAGGCGGCGGAAGTTGGGATTGGGATTATTGCCGCCGACCTTGATGCGGTCGAGGTAGAATTTCAGCCGAATCACCCCGTGAGTATCGAGGCCCATAAGGTTGGCTTCGACCAGGCAATCCGAGACAATCTCCGCATGGGATTCGGGGATGCCAAAACCGATCTGGAGCCGGGTGCAAAACTGACGCAGCCACTCGGGCCGGACGCAGGTATCAGAGCTCATTTTTAGTACCATTTGAATCCATTGGGGAACATGTTAACCATCACGTTTTTCATTCGCGTCATGGCCAATACTCCTTCCTTGCCTAATTCCGAGCCGAGCCCGCTGGCCTTGTAACCGCCATAAGGCGCGCTGGGGAAGACAAAATTATGGAGGTTGAACCACACGGTGCCGGCGTGAATCCTCGACGCCAGCGTGTGCGCGGCTCGGAGGTTGGTAGTCCACACGCTTGCCGCCAGGCCGTAATGAGTGTCATTGGCCTGTTGGACGAGGTCATCGATGCCAGATGCCTTGGTGATCACGGCAACGGGTCCGAAAATCTCCTCCCGCCAAATCTTCATCGCCGGGGTCACCTCGGAGAAAACGGTCGGTTCCATGAAATTACCCTTGGCGAACTCGCCTTCGGTCAACACCTTGCCCCCGCAGAGCAGCTTCGCCCCTTCGGCTTTGCCGGACTCGACATAGTTCATCACGGTTTTCAAATGGTCCGGATGGATCAACGGTCCCATGCGGGTGGTTTCCTCGCGGGGCATGCCGACCTTGATCGCTTTGGAAGCGGCGACGAAACGTTCGACGAACGCGTCGTAAATGCCGGCTTCGACGATCAACCGGGTTGCGGCGCAGCAACACTCGCCCTGATTCAGGTAAACGCCGAACAGGACGCCATCTATGGTTTCCTCGAGGTTGCAGTCGGCAAGCACCACCGCGGGACTCTTTCCGCCCAACTCGAGGGTGCAGCCTTTCAGACGCGAGGTGCAACTTCCATAAAGCCGGCGCCCGATGTCGGTCGACCCGGTGAAGGTAATCTCCTCGATAGCCGAGGATTCGGTAAAGGCCTGGCCGGTGGCGGCGCCAGTGCCTGTGACAACATTAAGCACGCCGGGCGGAACCTCGGCCTCGGTAAAGAGTTCACCAAAGAGCAAGGTGCTGAGCGGGGCCCATGTGGCCGGTTTGATGACCATGGTATTGCCGGCAGCCAGGGCCGAGGCGATCTTGCGCGAGGCAATCAGAAACGGGAAATTCCAGGGGATAATCGCTCCAACAACGCCAATCGGCTCGCGCACCGTGTAATCGAGCACCTCGTTGAATGGGGACGGTTTCACCTCGCCCATCACCTCGAGGCAGATATCGGCGAAGTAATGGAATGTGGCGGCGGCGCTGGCAACGTCCACGTTCAGGCTCTCGATTATCGGTTTGCCCACATCGTCCGTTTCAACCTCGGCAATGAACTTCTGGTTCCGCTCTATGGCATCGCCGACCCGGTGCAAATACTTGCTTCGCTCGAAGGGATTCATCCGACCCCAAACGCGCTCAAAAGCCGACTCGGCCGCCTTGATGGCGTTTTGCAAGTCGCCCGGTGACGCCATTTGGGTTCGGGTAATGACCTCGTTGGTGGCGGGATTGATGACCTTGGCGGTATCGCCACTGGACGAGTTGATCCATTGGCCGCCGATGAACAATTGATTTCTTATCTGCATATAGGTGCTCCGTTTCTAAGGTTTACTGCAACCACTCATTTCCCAGGTTTGGCCGGGCAGGCAAACCGGTAACGCCATTGTAAAATGATGGCTGAGACTACCCACCGAACCCGGGGATGCCAAGTAGTTTCGTCGCTTCCTTGGAAACGACTTCAAGGGGCGGTTTGGACTTGGACTTTGAGCGTCTCAGAGGCGGCTACCTCGACACGGATGCCAGGCGGAACCGTAATTTGGCAGCCGCGCGATTGATCATAGCAGGCTCGAACCGAGCCGGCGGGGATAGGGAATTTGACTTCGATGTGTTTAAGCCGTCGGGGAAACCGCGGGGCTACTCGGATTACTTTCCAACCCGGTTCAGCCGGCTGAAGGCCCATCAGCCAATGCACAATAAGATAGATCGGGGTGCTGCCGCAGGGATGGCACCAGCTCGTGTTCCATTTCTGGTCGGGCCCCCAGGCCTCGAGGGGTGTGGTGGCGCCGGCCTTAAGCATTTCATGCCATGAATGTGAGTTGGTTGAAGTGAGGAGATCATAGGCCAACTCGGGTTGGCCGGCTTCGAAACAGCCCTCGATTACGTAGCTGGCGGCATATAAACCGCAATCCAATTGCCGGTCCTGAATGAGGTCGATCACCTTGGACAGGCTCGAAGACGGGACGAGGTTGAAGGCGAGCGGGAAGGCATTGGCGTGAAGCGAGCTGTGGATGGAACCGGATCCGTCCACAAAGAGCCCGGTTCGTGGCTCGAGGAATTGGTGGATGAAGGCGAGTTGGAGGTGGTCAGCCTTGGCATCGTACGCACTGCCGTCGCCGCCGGTCCGCCGCACCAACTCGGCGGCGCCGCGCAAGGCGGCATAGTAAAAGGCATTGATTACGGTATTCTCACGGTTCTTGGTGGCTTCATAATCGTAGTTGCCGCGCAGGTTAGCCGGCCAATCCACGAGAACCCATTTCTTCTTGTCGACACCGGTCAGCAGGCCGCTGGGCCCCTCCAGGCGGGCAAAATAATCGAAGAAACCGGGAAAACCCCGGTCAACCATCTTTCGCACGAAGGCCTCATCGCCGGTCATCTAATAATAGTAACGCAACAGGAATACCCAACAGAACGACCACTCGGCCAGTTCCTGCCGGTAGCTGCCCGGTGCAACCGCCAATAAACCCGCATCAAATCGTTGCGACTGCTGAAAGTCCTTGAGGGCCTTCCTGGCCAGGGATGGGTCGGCGGTCAGGATCAGTTGCGACAGGGCGGTCAGATAGGTGTCGCCCGTATATTGCCCTTTCTCACGGGTTGGACAATCGACGAACACCCCTTGGCATCCCATCTCGATGCCGCGTTTGCTCAGGTCCCAAATCCGGTTCAGCAAGTCGTCCGATGACTTGAACTCACTAGCCGATTCGTCAAAGGGATGATGCCGCACATCCACCCATACCTCCGGCTTTGCGGGCGCATTGCTGAGCTCAAGGTAGCGGAATCCGCGGTAATCATAAAACTCGGCCAAGTCGCCGCCGCCGGACAAGGTCACGTGGTCCTCGTAAATGCAATTGCAGCGCATCTGGTAACGGACCTGGAACGGGCCGGCCAATTCTTCACCGTGCCGCACAGTCACGACCTGGCCGGCGGAGCCGTGCAATCGCAGGCGGGTGTGGCCGACGATCTCGCCGCCAAAATCGAAAAAGTAATGACCCGCGCCCAGTTGCTTGACTAAAGCCGGCTCGACGCGCTCATGTTCGAGCGGCGGGGTGATCTGTTTGACAAAGACATGGTCCTGCCGTCCGCACAGCGGGACCAGCCAATCGGCATCGTCAAAACCGTTCTCCCGCCACCCGATCGGTTCGAGGCGCATGTCGATGTTCTCGTTGAATTGGGTGTCATAGCCAAAAGTGCGATTTGCCGAGAAGGTCCGTGAGGTGAGACATTTCCAGGTTGGGTCCGTGGCATAATGGGCAGTCGATCCGTCGGGAAAGGTCAAATCGAGGGTCAGCATGAAACCGCTGCGGTTATCGCCGCTGTTCCAGGCGCGGCAGACCAGGCCGTGGTAATAGGCATGGCTGGCCAGGCAATTACGGCCTTGATCGAGGAATCGGCTGATGTCGATGGCGTAGTATGGTTGCGCGAAGGGATAACCAGGTTCGGGCCCTTGGACGACGAATTGGCCGTTAACGTAAAACTTGTAGTAATCGTCGCCGGTAATGTCGAGCAGCGCCTTGACAGGTTTGGCCGGCAGCTCGATTTCCTTGCGGAAATAGGTGTGGATATTCGTGAGTGACAGGTGGTCTTGCCGGACTGGTTTGGGGGAGAGCACGCTGCCAGGCGGAACTCCCTTGAAGACCGTGTCCCGCAGCCATTCCGCCCCGGCAAAGGAATCCGCCTGGAGGTTGGGCGCAACCAGCCAGGGAAGGACCATCAAAAGCCATAAAGTTCTTTGAGAGCGCATGGCCGAGTATCGGGCATTGAGAATTGGTCATTGGTTATTGAATCTGAGTCGGGCAGGCCAGATTCGGGTCAAGCCCTTGGCTGCGGGAACCTTTTTAATGACCAATAACCAATTTACAATGCTCAATTTTCAATTGACCCATCAAGGTCTCGCAGTCGCAGCCAGACTTGACCCGATTGGGCGAGTCATCGAATCCAGGTCTCCAGGCGGCTTTTCGGGCGCGCGTCTTGGAACCGGCTAGACCTGGCCGCCGTAGACGGCGTCTTTGCCGAGCATTTGCTCGATCCGGAGCAATTGATTGTATTTGGCGACGCGAGACCTTGATGGGTCAATT
>JAMCZD010000168.1:3299-4432 GCA_023473405.1 Candidatus Omnitrophota bacterium | reverse complement strand
GCGGAATGGGTGGCCACGGCCAAATCGGCGATGGTGGTATCTTCGGTTTCACCGGAGCGATGGCTGATGACGGTGGTGTATTTGTTCCGGTGGGCCAACTCGACTGTATCCAGGGTCTCGGTGAGCGAGCCAATCTGGTTGACCTTGACGAGAATAGAATTGGCAACGCCCTCCTGGATGCCGCGACGGAGGAACTTGACGTTGGTCACAAACACGTCATCGCCCACAAGCTGAATTCGGCGGCCGAGCTTGTCGGTGAGCGTCTTCCACGTCTTCCAATCGTTCTCGGCACAGCCGTCTTCGATGCTGCATATCGGATATTTGCCGATCAATTCCTCGTAATAAGCGACCAATTCCTCACCCGAGACCTGGCGATCGGAGCTCTTCTTAAAGACGTATTGGCCCGATGCGCCATCGTAGAATTCGGAAGAAGCCACGTCGAGGGCCAGGAAAATCTGTTTGCCCGCCTCGTAGCCGGCCTTTTTGATGGCCTGCAGGATCGCCTCGATGGCGGCCTCGGTGCTATCGAGTTTGGGGGCGAAACCGCCTTCATCGCCAACGGCGGTGGAAAGGCCCTTGCCCTTGAGCACGGCTTTCAGGGCATGGAAGACCTCCGTGTTGGCGCGCAGCCCCTCGGAAAAGGTATCAAACCCCTTGGGCATGATCATGAACTCTTGAAAATCAATCGGCGCGTCCGAATGAGCGCCGCCATTGATGACGTTGGACATGGGCACCGGAATGACCTTGGCGTTGGGGCCGCCAATGTACCGGAACAGAGGCAGACCGAGCGCCTCGGCCGCCGCCTTGGCCGTGGCGAGCGAGACGGCCAGGATGGCATTGGCGCCTAGCTTCGACTTTGTGGGGGTGCCGTCCAAATCGAGCATGGTCCGATCGATAAGGCATTGTTCCAGGGCATCGAGCCCCTCGAGGGCGGGCAGGATGGTCTCGGTCACATTGCTGACCGCCTGGGTGACGCCCTTTCCCAGATAACGTTTCTTGTCACCGTCGCGTAATTCGAGGGCTTCGTTCTCGCCGGTGCTGGCTCCGGACGGGACTGCGGCGCGTCCCATGGCGCCACCCTCCAGGATCACGTCAACCTCGATGGTGGGGTTGCCGCGCGAATCGAGAATTTC
>JAMCZD010000168.1:0-3289 GCA_023473405.1 Candidatus Omnitrophota bacterium | reverse complement strand
AGAATTTCGCGGGCTTTAATGTCGGAAATAATGCTCATAATTTGTTCGATTTCAGCTTTAAACAGCGTTCTAAAACGCAAAGCGCATCATAAATGGAGGTTATGGCAAGTCAAGGACGGCAACGCGCAAACGCTCCCCGCCGCCGGGAACGGTGTGTCAAAAAAACGGCCCAATCGGACCATAAAATCGACACTGCATGCCCGGGAAGACGCATACGGACACTTCATGCCTCATGCATTGGGCCTGGGCGAGAAAATTTGTGCGGAGTTGAAGCTTGACGGAGAAGAACAAACGCCATAATTTAATAGGAAATGGAATTTTATGCTGGGGAACCAGCACGACGAAGTCGGAGATTTATCTGCCGACTTTTTTGTTCCCCGGTGGGGAATCGGTATTATCGTTATGAACGCCGAGTTTTTAGCCGTATTAGAGTTCTGGGAGCGCGAGAAGGGCATCCGCAAGGATGTGCTTCTTTCGGCGGTCGAAGAGGCGTTGTTGTCTGCTGCCAAGAAAGCCGTGGGGCCAGCCCGCAACCTGCGCTGCGCCATCGACCCGAAGACAGGCGATATCAAGGCCTTTGCCAAGTTGATGGTCTCCGAAAAAGTGATTTCCCGGCATGATCAGATCCTGGTGGCGGATGCGCGAAAGCTGAATCCGGCGGCCCAATTGGGAGAAGAGATCGAGGTGGAGGTCACACCGGCAAATTTCGGACGGATCGCCTCCCAGTATGCCAAGCAGGCCCTGATGCAGCACATCCGGCGCGCCGAGAAGGAATTGATCTATACCGAATTCAAAGACCGCACCGGGGACATAGTCAGCGGCGTGGTGCGCCGATTTGATCGTTCGGACGTGACGATTGACCTGGGACGATACGAGGCGCTGCTGCCCAACCGCGAGCGGGTCCCGACCGAGGAGTACCAGATCGGCGAACGCATCCGGTGCTACGTCAAGGCCGTGGAAAACACGGCGCATGGGCCGGAGATCATTCTTTCCCGGGCGGACCCACAATTTGTGGTCAAGCTGTTTCAATTGGAGGTCTCGGAAATTGGCGACCATACCATCGAGGTCAAGGGAATCGCCCGTGAGCCGGGATTCCGCACCAAAATCGCCGTTTATTCGCGCGATGAGAAGGTCGATCCAGTGGGGGCCTGCGTCGGGCTGCGGGGCCAGCGCGTCAAGAATATCGTGCGCGAGCTGAACAATGAGAAGGTGGACATCATCAAATGGGACCCGAACATCAAGGTTTTCATCAGCAACGCATTGGCTCCCGCGAAGCTAAAGTCATTCGAGGTGGACGAAACGCGTCATCGGGTCAAGATTTTAACAAGTGAAGACCAGTTATCGCTGGCCATTGGCAAACGCGGCCAGAACGCGCGATTGACATCGAAGCTCACGGGTTGGCAGGTGGACATTGACTTGGAGATGGCGTCCAGGATGGGATTTGAAGAAAAGGTGGCCCAAGCGGTGCAGACCGTGGCCGCCATCCCCGGCATCGGCGCCGAACAAGCAAACATTTTGGTCCATGCGGGGTTTTTGAGCTTGGAAGATTTGTTGCAAGCTGAGAAAAGCGATTTAATGGCGATTCCGCAAATCAGTGAGCAGGCGGACGCCCTTATGGAAGCCGTGCGGGCGGAAGCAGCCCGCCGCAGCCTTTCCAGTGACGCCAGTTCGGCGGCTTAGAAAGCTGCGCCAACAAACCCTTCACACATGAGTCCCCACGTCGGGGCCTCGATAAGGAAGGGCGATAATTAGAATTAACTATGCCCGTTCGTATTTACGACATTGCAAAGAAACTTGGAATTGAAAGCAAGGAGGTCATTGCCAAAGCCAAGGAACTGGGCATTGTTGGCGCCAGGGTCCCTTCCAGCTCGCTGGACAAGATCACTGCCGAATATCTTGAGCAGCAATTAAGTGCCAAATTGGCACCGCCGCCGACGCCGGAGCCGGTTGCTGAGGCTGCGCCACCTGCAACCCCTGCCGCGCCTGTGGTCGAGGCCGTGACGCCACCGCCACCAGCGGCGGAGACCGCCGCGCCACCAGTTGCGCCTGCCGAAGTCGTTGTCCAACCGCCGCCATTAGAAATGGCGCCGGAAGTAGTCGAGGCCGCTCCTGCCCCCGCCGCGCCAGCCCCGCCAGCGGCAGCGGAATTGCCGCCGGCCGCACCGGCCGAGGTGCCGGCAGTTCCTGCTCCCGAGCCGGCAGCTGTGGAAGTTGGCATTGCCCCGATGGTGAAGACCGAGCTGGAGACGCCGGCCACGCCGGCATTGCCAGAGGAACCGAAAGAAGCTGCGGTAATCGCGTCCCCGGCAGTTATGGAGCCACCGCCACCCGCCAAGGAAGCTTTGGCTAAACCCGTGGAAGAGGTCGAAGCGGAGCCGGCGCCGGAACCGCCTGCGCCCGCCCCTACTCCGCTGCCGCCGCCTCCGCCGCCACCGCGTGTCCCGCGGATAGGTGATAAAGTAGGCTTCATCCAACTGCCTCCCAAGCCTGCGCCCAAGGTGGGCGATAAGGTTGGATCGGTCCAGTTGCCGTCCAGGGCGGGTGGCCGGGGAGAGGGACAGCGCGGAAGAACGGACAGCAAAGCCCAGCGCTTTAATCGATTTGCCGGGCAAGGTGGTTCGCGGCCCGTCAGCCAGCCGGCTGGGGGGCGAATGAACGGTCCCAAGCCCGCAGCTCCGGTCGAGCCCAAATTCGTTCCGCCGGCGACGGGCAAATTGATCACCATGAAGCCGCCGATAGTGGTGCGGCTACTGGCTGATCTTTTGAAGCGGAAGCCGTTCCAGCTCATAGCGGATTTGATGGAGCTCGGGGTGTTCGCCAATGTCAACCAAACCATCGAAGAATCGGTTGCTCAAAAGCTGTGCGCCAAGCACGGTTTCAGGTTCGAGGTCGAAAAACGCGAGCGTGGCGCCGGCACGGTCCATGCCCCGATCAAGAAGACCGAAGTCGACATTGAGGACAACCCGGCAGATTTACGGCTCCGCCCGCCGGTGGTGACCATCATGGGGCACGTTGATCATGGGAAAACGACGTTGCTGGATGTGATCCGGAAGTCCAATGTCGTCGCCAGCGAGGCGGGCGGCATTACCCAGCACATTGGCGCCTACACCATTTCCATCCCGCACCCGGAACGACCCAATGAACTCCAGCAGATAACTTTTTTGGATACCCCGGGTCACGCTGCCTTCAGCTCGATGCGCGCCCGGGGAGCCAACGTGACCGACATCGTGGTGCTGGTGGTGGCGGCCGACGACGGCGTGATGCCGCAAACCATCGAAGCCATCGACCA
>JAMCZD010000121.1:6041-11843 GCA_023473405.1 Candidatus Omnitrophota bacterium | reverse complement strand
GTGTATACCGCCTCGGCGACCATCGAACAGGTCGAGCCCTGGCTCGATCAGCATCGCGCCGGGCCTTTCTTCTTGTTCGTCCTGTTGCTCGAGCCGCATTCGCCCTACAACCCGCCACCCGACCACGACCTGTTCAAATCCGATGCGTATCCGGACCAGCTCGATACCGGTTACGATCTCAAGAGCGGGCACTTGAAGCGATTGGCGATGTTGGGCGATACCCGGGCGATCGAGCGCCTGGTTCAGCTTTACGACGGCAAGATTCATTATGTCGATTATTACGTTGGCCGGTTGCTTCAACAGCTCGAGAAACTCGGGTTGATGAACCACACTATCGTCGCCCTTACCTCCGATCATGGTGAATTGCTCTATTCCCACCCGCGCGATTTCCTGACGTTCGACCACCGCTCGCTCTATGATCCGGTCATGCATGTCCCGTTGATTATCACTGGCCCGAGCGTACCCAAAGGACGCGTCGTCAATGGGCTGGCCTCGAATGTGGACAGCGCCCCCACGCTGCTGGACCTGGCGGGTTTGCCGCCGATGCCGGGCGCCCAGGGCGACAGCCTGGCCTCCCTGATCCAAGGCAAGAAACGGCAGCTTCATGATTACATTTACGGCGAGGAAGATGTCATGGTGCCGCTTCGCTCGGTTCGCACCCTGCATTATAAACTTATTCGCAACCTGTGGGACGGAACCACCCGGCTCTTCAACCTCGATCGCGACCCGGAAGAGCGATATGATGTTGCCGGTCTCGAGCCTGACGTGGCCCGCGAATTGAACGCCCGGCTCGAGGACTGGATGCATGCCAACCAACCGTCTCCCGAGGAGCAATTGAAACGGTGGCGACTCTTTGCGCAGCGCGACAAGGAAGTCATAACCGATGACCAGACCATCGGCGGGCGCTTGCTGCTGATCGGCGGGCCCTGGCAATCAAACGAATCGCCGGGATGCAGCAACTACGGCGGCGGATGCTTCTGGGCCGAAGGAGGAACCGGTTCGCAGGGGGCGGTTTGGCGGTCGGATAATCCGCTGATCGGCACTTACCTGGTCTCCGTTTACTACGGGCATCCTCCGCTGCCGCGATTGGCGACCGACGCGCCTTTCGGTGTAGTGACCGATACTGGTTCAAAGACCGTCCGCGTGGACTTCAACAGTGCCCCAGGACAGTGGCACGAGCTGGGAACCTTCGTGAACCCGCGCGCCGTTACGTTGAACAACGCCGCCAATGGCATAATCCTCGTGGATGCGGTGAAGTTCGAGCGGATCGAGTAGGGGCGCGAGACCATCCCGGACTGTGGCGCAAGTTTCCTAACCTGCTGTATCGCCGATTTCCCAATCGGCAAACTGTGCTCCGGCCTAGCGCGATGCGGGTTGGAAACCCGCGATACAGCAGACAAGGAAGTCTGCGCTACGAAAGCCGATTTTCAAATCGGCAGGTTGCGCCACCATCGAAGGCAAATCTCCCCCGGGCCAGCCCTCAACCAGTCTGTGCATAAACGGGTGTGAGACAAAATTCTTGGTTTCCTTTGTGTGCTTGGTGTTTTAAATCCGCAGTCTCACACCCTGCATAAACCGCAGGCAGGCCTCGAACTTGACTTGTCTTTAATTGCCCACATAATGCGCTTGAACCGCAGCTGCTTTTGAGCCTTTTTTTGGGGGCTGATTTGCGCTGGGTCGTTTGACTCGTTATGTCGCTTAGATTCAACAATGGATTGCTAATAATGGTTATGCTGGCCGGCCAGGTAATGTGGCAGGCCAGGGGCGGGGAGGCTGCAGCCGATAGAATAAGACTCATAACGCTTGATCCCGGCCACTTCCACGCCGCGCTGTTCCAAAAGAAAATGCTGCCAGGTATTTCCGAACGGGTAAGCGTTTTCGCCCCGCTCGGTCCCGACCTCCTGGCGCACCTCGATCGCATCATGCGGTTCAACACCCGAAATGTGAATCCCACGCATTGGCAGCTCGAGGTCCACGCCGGACCGGACTTTTGGGAGCGGATGCTGGAAAATCCTCGAGGAAACGTAGTTGTTTTATCCGGCAACAACCGGGGCAAGATCGATCGCATCCAGGCCATGGTGCAATTGGGACTGCATGTGCTGGCGGACAAGCCTTGGATCATCGAGCCGGGAGATTTACCCAAGTTGGAAGAAGTCTTGACCGCAGCCAAACAAAAGGGCGTGGTAGCTTACGATGCGATGACCCAGCGGTTCGAGGTGTCCTGCCTGTTGGCCAGAGAACTTGTCCACGACGCCGCCGTGTTTGGCACGCCCCTCGAAGGCACATCGAATGAACCGGCAGTCGAGATGGCCAGCGTTCATTACCTTCTCAAACAAGTCGCCGGCGTCCCGGCACTACGACCGGACTGGTTCTTTGACATCCGGCAGCAAGGCGAAGGTCTGACCGACGTGGGAACACACCTGGTCGATCTGGTCCAATGGACGCTCTTCCCCGATCAAGCCATCGATTATCATCGCGAGGTGCAGGTGTTGGAAGGAGCCCGATGGCCCACCTTGATCACCATGGCTCAATTCAAACGGGTGACCGGGAGCGCGGACTTCCCCGGCTTTCTGGCCCAGACCATTCGGAACAGCTGCCTCGAGTATTACGCCAATAACCGCGTCCATTACCGGCTTCGAGGAGTTCATGTGCGCCTCGAAGTCAAGTGGGAATTCGAGCCGGCAGCCGGAGAAACTGATACTGAGTTCGCCCTGTTTCGCGGGACGCTATCGCGTCTCGAGGTGCGGCAGGGAAAAGAGGAGAAATTCCGCCCGGAAATCTACATTATACCCAATCACACGGCGGACAGGGCGGAGGTTCTCTCCGCTTTACAGAGAAAAGTCGCGAATCTACGGACGGCCTATCCCGGGCTGGCATGTGAAGACCAAGCGAACCGCATTCGAGTGGTTATTCCAGATCGTTTCCGTGTTGGGCATGAGGCCCATTTCGCCCTCTTGACCCGCCGGTTTTTGACCTACATAGACCACCCGGATTTGCTGCCATCATGGGAAGCGCCGAACATGCTGGCGAAGTATTACGTAACTACAAAAGGCATCGAACTCGCACGAAAACAATGAAAACACGCAAATCATTCTCCCTGGTGTTATTGACGAGCTTATGGCTGACACCCAGCCCTCCTGTTGGACAGGCGGACGAGGGCGCCGACCCTCGAACCGAGAGTTCCCCGAAGCTTGTTGCCAAAACCTATAACTCTGGTTTTCCGCTCGCCCACGATACCTACAACGGCCTTTCATCCGCCGGCGACGGCAGAATTTACTATGCTCTAAGTTCAGAATCCATCGATGTCGGCGCGCAAATGTATTCGTTCGATCCCGCTACGGGAACTATCAAACACTTGGGGGACTTGACCGAGGCCTGCGGCGAGAAAGGGCTCAAGACCATTCCCCAGGGAAAATGCCATGTCCGATTTATCGAATCCGACGGCAAACTCTACTTCGCCACCCACCTCGGTTACTACAGCATTATCGATGGCATGGAAAAAATTGGCATACCGCCTTCCGGCTACCATCCCTATCCCGGCGGACATTTGCTGGTTTATGACATGGCCACGGGACGATTCACCGACCTGTGCATCGCGCCGCATCGAGAAGGGATATTAACCATGAACATGGACACCCGCCGCGGCCGCATCTTCGGTATCACCTGGCCGACCGGCTATTTCTTCCGATACGACCTCGAGCGCCGCGAAATGAAGAATCTCGGGCCGCTCTCCGGCGAAGGCGAGAATGGCAAGGGCCCGACCTATCGAACCTTGTGCCGCTCCATCGCGGTGAATCCGGAGGATGGCTCCGCATACTTGACTACTTCCGAGGGTAACATTCTTCGTTACCGCGGGGACCGGGATGCGATTGAGACTATCAAAGGGGAGGATTTGAGAAAAGATTACTTCGGCCTATACGATCCGACCTCGCCCGGTCACATGGGTTATAACTGGCGCCAAACAGCCTGGTGTCCGTCCGAAAAAGCCATCTACGGTGTTCACGGAAACTCGGGCTATCTCTTTCGCTTTGATCCAGACGTGCCGCGGATCGAGGTGCTGGACCGGATCACGTCCGATCCCTCCAAGCGAAGCGGTATGTTCGACCAGTTCAGCTATGGCTACCTCGGCTTTGTTCTTGGACCCGACAACCGTACCTTGTATTACCTCACCGGCGGCCCGATTTATGTCGATGGGAAACGCGTCACGGGCAAGAGCAGCACGGCCATGGGCGAGGCAAAAGGCCTCGAAAACCTGCACCTGATAACCTACGATATTCCAACCGGAGCCTGCCGCGATCACGGCCCGATTTTCTATCCAAACGGACAACGACCGCTGTACGTCAATTCCATCGCCGTCGGCCTGGACGGTACCGTCTATACCCTGGCGCGGATTACTGAAAATGGCCAGACCAGGACCGACCTGATCAGCATTGCCCTGCCCGGGAAATGAGAGCCATGCGAATGGTCATGCAGCCCACCGGCAGAAGAAGCGCATCCAATTAGCTTCACGACGCCGCTAAAGACTTTTCCATCGGAGCGCGGATGCCTTCATCCGCGCATCAAAGGCATGGACCACGCTGGCGGAGCGATAGCGGCTGCGGCGCTTTCCCGCGCAGGTCGGGGAAGCAGACACCTTCCACGCTCCGGGAATCGATTGGACCGGCCGGATTCAAGGTCGATCCTGGGCCTTGACTCCAGTGGCGCTTCGAGCGCTTTTGCGCACCATGACTCCCTGTTCGCTGAATAGCTCCCCCTCGCCAAGGTGTTCGAGGACAAAGGCCTGCAAATCGCTGGTTGTAGCGGTCAGAATAATGCGCTTTTCTTCCTGGTGATGCGCCAAGGCCTTTGGATGTTCCCCGAGATACTTGGCCAACCAGTCGAAATTCAGGAACGCCAGCTTTAGCTCCGGTTCGATTTGCGATACCCGTAATAAGAGGTGGCCGGGAAACATGCACGCACCCACCAAATCGACCTGGTTCGTAGCGAAGCTGCAATCAGTTGGGATGATGTCGAGGAAGCATTTGTCCTTCAGTTTGAACAAGCGCGCGTCGAACTGGCCTTGTTTGCCTTCCTTCTCACGGACGGTTAGCTTGTAGTCTTTGTCGCCCGCCTTTTCGAAGGTCCACGCATGCGAGTTGTTGGAATTGTCTTTGTCCTGCCACTCACCCAGCAGGAGCGTATCAAACACGACGTCTTTGTCCGTGTAAAATGGATCGACGGATGGAATGCAAGCCGCGAACAGGAACATGGCAGCGGTTGTGGTGATGAATAGCTTTTGCGGTTTCATATTCGATTCTTGTTGTTGATCACTCTCAGTGAATCATTCGCCTTCAGATTGCTTGCTATTTGTCTGTCGCGGTCTGTGGCCGCCCACACTAGCACAAAGCGAAATCGGTGATCGAAATGGATCAGCCATTTTCATTCGCGTGGATAATTCGATATTTACCCTCCGCGGTTTTCCACTCTCTCGAGATCCTAAATCGTCACCAGGATAACCGGAACTGTCGATCCGACCAACCATAATGTGCTGGCCCACTCGATCTAGCAATGCGAAGTTGCCGGTATGAAAACGGTAACAAGTGATTCGAAGGAAGTGATGGTGAAGCGGCCCGGCGAAGCGCGTGGACGGACGGAATTGGGCTGGCTGCACAGTCGACACACTTTTTCGTTTGCCGAATATTTTGATCCCGATCAAATGGGCTTCCGGTCCCTCCGCGTGATCAACGACGATATCGTTGAACCGGGACAGGGCTTCGGGTTTCATAGCCATCGGGACGCCGAAATCTTCAGCTATGCGTCTCC
>JAMCZD010000121.1:0-6031 GCA_023473405.1 Candidatus Omnitrophota bacterium | reverse complement strand
TGGTTGGTCATCAAGGCTGGCAACCTCCAATATATGAGTGCCGGCAGCGGCATTCGCCATAGCGAGTTTAATCCTTCAAAATCCAATCGTGTCCACTTTCTCCAAGTGTGGCTAATGCCCAGCGATCCAGGGGGTGAGCCCCGATACGCCGGAATAGAACTGGCTAAGGCCGCCAAAAACAACGCCTTGACGCTTCTCCTGGCCGGACATCCGCGTGGGGAAGCCATCGAAATCAGGCAGGACGCCGAGGTATATTTCGGACGCCTCGATAAGGGGCACTCCGTCGCAATTGATCTGGGGACCGAGCGCTTCGCCTGGGTGCACATCATAGAAGGACAGTTGCAGTTGCTGAATGATGTGCTCAGGAAAGGCGACGGGGCCGGAGTCTCCAAAGCTCAACGACTTGATCTCTCCGCCCGCCAGACGGCCCAATTTCTGTTCTTTAACCTGGCCTAGTAACAGCGCCGACGCTTTCCCTCAGCACCCCGTCATCTTTCCCAGTTGTTCGGGATAACGAGCACCTTGCGCCGTGATCTTTGAAACGGCGCCGCCGCCCGGAGCAGGCGGAGCGATTGATAGAGATGGGTGCGTGGTTGGCGAGGTATGGCGAGAGCATCTATGGCACCCGTGGCGGACCATTCAAGCCGGGTGATTACGGCGTCTCAACACGCCAGGACAAAACTCCCTACCTGCACGTGTGCGACTGGGCCGACACGGTGCTGAAACTGCCGGCGATGCCGGCGAAGGTCGTCCGCAGTCGCGTGCTGAGTGGTGGAAAGGCCGAGGTTCGCCGGGAGACGCATAGGTAGCTACGGGTCTATGACAAAACCACCAGATCATATTTTTGGAGCACCGAAGCCATTCGGGCAGTGGGTTCAGGAGTGCGGTTGGGCGGCGAGCTACGGTTGGAGGATGCGGAAACGCCGCATGGTTAGCCCAGCACATCCTGGATTTGGCCTCCGTGATGGACGGCCACAAGGAAGCCGCCGCGCTCTACGGCGACGCGGGGAAAGTATTCTTCTCCAGGATTTGGGACACGGCGGAGAAGCAGGGCAAACTCAACCACCTATTCAAAGCCACACAACTGGGAGTGATGGCGTCCGGTTTTCGATCCCGGTCCCCGGAGCCGCAGGGCGCGCCCTAAGCGATGAGCAGGCTGAGCACTGTGATTGCGGCGGGGTGCCTGTCGCCATCAGCACGACGATTGCGATGGGACTTCGGCGGAGCCTTGACACCGGTGCGCTTCTCGGTGAATGCGAATTTCTGGATGAGCGACATAATATGGTTCTTCATGGATGTCTTGATGAAGCCAAATGCCTTGGCTCTTGTCGGGCACCTGTGCAGGTGTCCGGCGTGCAGATTGTGGGCGAGTTTGGCTCGGCATTCCGCTTTAAGATCATCCCGGTGCATGAGCGGATTCGAGTCGTCCACGTAGGGAGTGACCAGGATGCCGATCATACGCTCGATGTCGCCGGTCAGGTCATCCAATGTGATCCAGTGCTGTGCAGTCAGAGCGTCAACTCATCCAACCAGCACGAGGCGTTTATGCCGTCGCCGGACACGAGCCAACCCTGCACCACAGCCTGGCGGCGGTGAGCAAACGGATTCCTCGTGGGGTGGTATGTCTGATAAGTGCGCTCGCATACCACGAGATCGGCACCCAACTGCCCTCGGTCGTGTGGCTGGCGATCAACCAACGGTCGCGTCCGCTGGTCACCAAGGGGCTACCGGTCAAGATCATCAGGTTCTCTGGAGAGGCTCTCACGGAGGGCGTCCAGGAGCACAAAATCGAAGGGGCGACAGTGTTGGTTACCAACCCGGCCAAGACCATCGCCAACTCCTTCAAGTTCAGGAACAAGGTGGGCATGGACGTGGCACTGGAGGCTCTGCATGACGCCTGGCGTAAGCGCAAGGTCACGATGGCCGACCTGGATCGGTTCGCCAAGATCGACCGGGTGACGAACGTCATGCGCCCCTACCTGGAGATGCTGACGTGAAAGGCAAGACCATCCAGAACCTGGCTGCGTCGGTTTGGGCATCGGGCATGAATCACCTGCCGAGAGTGCAGGTCACGATAAGGAATCTCTCTTGCGGGCCGACCGTCCCCACGGTGTCCGGGGGTGGCCCCCCTTTTGACGGTGGGTCGAGTTCGTATGTGGGCCGTGAGAACACCGGGTATTTTGGGAAGAACGTGCTCAGGGCCAGCAGAGTGCCCAAGGAATCTCTTTTTTCGCGGGCGACCCGTCCCCAAAGGGTGGCGGGGGGGGTGCGTCAGCCCCTCCGGGCATGGAGTCCCGCCTCTTCGCAAAAGGTCATTTTAGGACATCTCACGCACCGGCTCCGGCTTCCTTGCGCGTCGGGACTTTGGCTGGTTGGGAAAACTCACCGGCGCTGGCTCGGCGGTGAAATTCATCAATCGCTTCCTGGGTGAGATATTGCCGTCCGGCGATGTTGATCGTCGTGAGCCAGCCCTTTTTTCGCCAGCGCCAGGCGGTGCATGGCGTTACCCCTACTCGCTCCAGCCATCGGGACAGGCTGACGACTGCCGGGCCGGGGATCGCGTGCGTCTTGCCGTTTGATTCAACTTTCACGCGCCAACCCTACCGTGCGTCCGCCGGGCTTTGGCGTATCAGGAACACGGGTGCCGATGCTCTCAACATGAATCAATAGGTTTGAACTGTTCGCTTGTTTCCTTCACAATGATGACGGCTTATGCGAAATCCGAGCGGCAATTCTGGTGTCATCGTGTCCTCCGACCTGACATTCATCACGAACGAGCAGGGCCAGCCTCTTAGCGACCGCTTCGGCGTCTTGCTCGGCGACGACACACGCTTCTTCGATTGCCTCGTCGGCTACTTCTTCATCAGCGGCTTTCACCGGCTTCATCCGGCGCTCACGAAGACCGAGAAGATTCGCATCCTCATCGGCATCAAGACCGACGGCGTGACTTACGAATTGATCCAGACGGCAAAAAAGCAGCAGGAGTTTGTTTTGGAATCCCACGCCCAAGTCCGGGAGCGCGTGCCCGGCGAAATCCTGGCCGAATTCCAGAAATCCGGGGACAGTTCCCAGGTCGAGGACGGCGTCCGCAAATTCGTGGAATGGATCAAGTCCGGCAAATTGGAGGTCCGCGCCTACCCGTCGGAGCGCGTTCACGCCAAGCTCTACATCATGACGTTCCAGGATGGCGACCGTGACAAGGGCCGCGTTATCACGGGTTCGAGCAACTTCACCGAGGCGGGCTTGCAGGACAATCTCGAATTCAACGTCGAGTTGAAGAACCGATCCGACTACGACTTCGCCATCGCCAAGTTTAACGAGCTTTGGGCCAAGTCCGTGGACGTGACCAAGGATTACGTCACGACCATCGAAGTCAAATCGCCCTACGCGCAGTTCACGCCCTATGAACTCTACCTGAAATTCCTCTACGAGTATTTCCGGGGCGAACTCAACTTGCCCGAAGAAATCGAGGACATCTACCTGCCCACGGGCTTCAAGAAACTGAAATATCAGGAAGAGGCCGTGCTGAACGCGCGCAAAGTGCTCGACGAATACGGCGGCGCCTTCCTGTCCGACGTGGTCGGCCTGGGAAAAACCTACATGTCCGCTCTGCTCGCCCAGCACCTCAACGAGCCATCCCTTGTCATCGCCCCGCCGCACCTGCTCGACGAGCACAATCCCGGCTCGTGGCCGAACGTATTCCGCGACTTCGGCGTCCGCGGGTTTCTGTGCGAATCCCTCGGCAAACTGGAATCCCTGCTGGATCGCGATCTCCAGAAGTTCACGACCGTTTTTATTGACGAGTCCCACCGCTTCCGCACCGAGGACACGCAGAGCTACGAAATGCTGGCGCAGATTTGCCGGGGCAAGCGCGTCGTGCTGGTTTCCGCCACGCCCCTGAACAACACGCCGCAGGACATCCTGAGCCAGATCAAGCTGTTCCAACCCGGCAAGAACAGCACTATCCCAAACGTCCGCAACCTCGAAGCCTTCTTCGGCGCACTCCGTCGCCGCCTCGAAGGACTCGACCGGCAACGCGACCGCGACCAATACTTCAGGATTGTTCGCGAAAACGCCCGGCAGACCCGCGAGAAAATCCTCAAATTCCTGATGATCCGCCGCACCCGCACCGAGATTGAGAAATACTACGGCGAAGATTTGAAGCGGCAGGGCTTGAAATTCCCGGAAGTTGCCAACCCCGAACCGCTCTTTTACAAGTTCAACAAGGTTGAGGCTGAAGTCTTCGACGAGACGATCCATTCGCTGACGCACGACTTCAAATACGCCCGCTACACCCCGCTGGCCTACTACACTGGCGAGCGCGACGAGCAGGATGTCCAGAGCCAGCGCAATCTCGCCAAGTTCATGAAAATCCTCACGGTGAAGAGGCTTGAAAGCAGTTTCACTACGTTCCTGTCCACCCTCGGGCGCTTCATCCACACCTACGAGCGCGTGATTGCGGAGTTTCAGAAGGGCCAGGTCTTCATCAGCAAGAAACATATCGGAAAGGTTTTTGAACTGCTCGAATCCGACGATCAGGAGGGCATTGATCGGCTGCTGGAGGAAGACAAGGCCGAGAAACTGGCTGCCAAAGATTTTCTGCCAGCGTTCATCACCGATCTCGATAACGATTTGCAGGCGCTGAAAGCCATCCGCAACTAGTGGAAGAAAGTCACCCGCGACCCCAAGTGGGAATCGTTCCGGGGCATCCTCAAGAAAACCCCGCAACTCAAGGACGGCAAGGTCATCATTTTCAGCGAGTCGAAGGAAACCGCCGACTATCTCGCCGGCAAAATCCGCGACGAAGTCGAAACAGAAACCCTGCTCTTTACCGGCGAATCGCTGCACAGCGTCCGCGAGGATGTCATCGCCAACTTCGACGCCAGGGCGTATCGGCCCAAGGACGATTACCGCATCCTGGTCGCCACCGAAGTCCTGGCCGAAGGCGTGAACCTCCACCGCTCCAATGTCGTCATCAACTACGACATTCCTTGGAACCCCACACGGTTGATTCAGCGCGTCGGGCGCGTCAACCGCGTGGACACCAAGTTCGACAAGATTCACACCTACAACTTTTTCCCGACCGACGAGGGCAACGACCTCATCAAACTCCGCGAAGCCGCCGAGGCGAAAATTCATGCCTTCATTCAGATGCTCGGCGCGGATGCCCGCCTGCTGACCGAGGGCGAGGAAATCGTCTCGCACGACCTGTTCGCCCGGTGGAATTCCAAAAAGACGATCACCGGCGAGGACGAGGACGAGGAAACCGAACTCAAGTTCCTCACCGAAATCCGCGCCCTTCGCGACAAACAGCCGGATGTGTTCGAGCGCATCAAGCGCCTCCCCAAGAAAGCGCGGTCCACCCGCACCTTGTCGGCTGAACCGGCGGTCCAGAATTTCCCCGCGCTGCTCACCTACTTCCGCCAGGGCAAGCTCGACAAATTCTTCCTCGGCGCATCCGGCAGCCAGCCGGCTGCCGAACTGGACTTCATGACCGCCGCGAAAATCTTGAAGCCCGCCGACCCCAAGGAAACCCGCCAATCCATCCCGCGCGAGTTCTACGATTTACTCGACAAGAACAAAGGCGCGTTCGTCACTGCCACCACTGCCGACGCCGAGCAAGCTGCGGCCACGCATCGCGGCAGCCCCAACGACGCCTACATCTTGAAACGGCTCAAGGACAAGGCCATCCGCCGCTGCCAGCAGTTCACCGAGGACGACGAGGAATTCGTCGGCAAAGTCATACGCCTGATCGAAGATGGCTCGCTGCCAAAAGCCACCGCCAAGAAAGTCGCCGTGTCATTGAAGAAGCCGGAAAACCTGCCACCGCTCAAGGTCCTGGCCGTCCTGCGCCGCGACATCAAACACGAGTATTTCCGGGCCAGCCCCGCCGCGCACGCCAGCCAGGCGCTCGCCCCGCGTGAAGTCATTTTGTCGTCCTGGTTGGTTGCCGATCGGACAAATCCGTCGGATTCGACAAATTCAAACCAATAGCCATGAGTAAGTTTCGCCCCAGCGGTGGTTATCGGAC
>JAMCZD010000367.1 GCA_023473405.1 Candidatus Omnitrophota bacterium | reverse complement strand
GGACTATCCCAACGACTTGGTGCGAATACGCCCGGCCTTTCCGTCGTCATGGCCGAGGGCATCTATCCGGACACCATGACTTCATTTAAGTGAGTTTATCAATTTGAAGAATAAAACCGTCGAGGCGGGCTATCGTGGATTCATCAGGCTCAGGCCCATCAGGCCAATCACCACGTCCTGGGACAATGTTTCGAGCGTTACCCCTTCCAGTTTCGAACCGGACCGCAACTTCCAGGACAGCACCATGGTGCGGCAGTTGTTCCCGAGCTGCACCATTGGCGGCGGTTCTTTCGGCAGGCAATACGCGTCCAACTCATAGTTGTAATCCACCCCGCCCCACGGGCACAGGGACCAGAAATTGAGCGGGGGCACCAGCTCCAATTTTTCGGTCCGCCCATCGGCATACCGGAAGCGGACCTCGGCGTTGGGGATGCGGGTTTGCATTGGAAATGTCGAGCCGCACACCAACATCCAGACCGCCTCGGCCTCCTGATTAATCGGGACCGTCACCGAGCGCGGCCAGTTGTCCCACAACGATGTGAACGCGATATTTTTCTCAGTCGCGAACCGGGTAAAAAGCGCGTTTTGCGGAGTGACGATTTGCCCCTTGTCTTGCGCCAGCTTATCCAGGTTGACCAAGTCAATTGCCGGAGGCAAGTCGCCCCAGTAAGCAAAGGTCCAGGCCGAATAACCATCCGCGCCCAGACGCAGCGAGCACGTCCTCGGACGGGGCGATAGATATTGTTGTTTGAAAATGGCGCGGACATCGCCGTTGTAAAACGGAGCCAGGTCAAAGCATTTCCAGGCGGCTGTTTTCGGGGCTTGACGCGGGGTTTGAGCCGCGATTCGAGCTTCAGCCTCCGGATCAGCCACCTCAATCTTGAAGACTTGTTTTCGAGGCAAGCCGCCGGCTTTGACGTTCGCCAACAAGAGATGGTGGCCCGTTTTTCGCGCCAGTCGTCCCACAATGGCGCGGACGTCCACTCGGGCGCCTTCGAGCACGTGGTGAAGGTCCTGCCAATCAAGTATCTCACCACGCGGCACCGACAGGCGCACAACGTCGCCGGCTTTACCCGCAATCGCAATTGCGGTGTCCCGCGGCAAACGATCATCGATCCCGATTTCAATCTCCGCTTTTTCCAACTTCGGCGTGCGCAATACTACCCAGGTGCAACCAAAGCCGGCCTCGATCCGAACCGGGAATGGCTTCCCATCGAGCGTTATGCGCCGGACCCTTTCCGCTCGAACCGGCAACCGGAATTCCACTTCAGCCGCTCGAGCCAAGGTAAGCTTGTACCCATCGATCCGACCTGCCTGGCGGTAATCAAACGTGAAGTCGGGTGTCCGGATAGATGCCCTCGGCCATGACGACGGAAAGGCCGGGCGTATTCGCACCAAGTCGTTGGGATAGTCCGGACTGTAGCCGAACAAACCTTCCACCACCGACCGGGCGAACATGTGGCAATTGTCGGAGAAATCCGTGCCCGCCCCAATGTGACTGAACCCGCCTGGCACCGAGCCCGCATACGCGCTTTCGAGCATGGCGCCCAACAACAATTCCCACCCGTCATCGCCCAAACCAGTCTGGAAGTAGGCCAGCGCCAGGTGAAACATGTCGCCCCCGAACATGTCGCGCACCGACCATTTTGATGGAACCCAGTTCGACGGTTGGCATAGGACACCGTCGAATGGCAACCGGATACGTTCGAGTCCCCATTCGGTGTAGTAAAGCGCCTGCAACGCCTCATCGGGCGAGGCCATGCCGGTATCGATGGGCAGGAATTGGCTGTACACCCAGGCGTCCGAGTGCACCCGGCGGTGCCCGCCCTGCTCGAGGTAAAGCCCGAAATGGCCCTGGTCCTTCAGCCACAGAACACTCTTAAGCGCTTGGATAGGCTTCTCCGCCTCCGCACGATGCCGGCTCGCTGCCTCCGTGTCGCCGGCGCGCCGGGCCATGTCCATCGCGGCGAGTTGGCCGTAATAGGTGTAAGCGGACTCCTCCACGCTGCCACCGCCGTTATACCAAACCGAATCGGTCGGCAAGGTATCGATGTAACTCTCGTAAAGGCCATCGTCGTCCGGATCAAAGCAATCCTTGACCCAGTCCAAATGCAATTCGAGGGCGGGACGCAAAATCCGTTCCAACTCCGGATCAGCCGTCCAGCGCCAATCATGAATGACCTGGTCGAAGAACTGCGACTGGGTGTTATACATGTTCTGATCGCGCGCAATTCGCCCGCGTCCGTAAAGGCGTGAGCGGTCCCCTTCAAGACAATAGCGCCGGGCTGGATCAGGACTGGGCTGGGTCCGATTCGGATCATCTTTGACCTGGGCTGCGATGTAGTATTCGGCATCACCTTTTACGCGTTCATGCCAGCCAAGTGCCATGGCGCCAAAGATGACCCGCCAGCCGATGAAAGGGATGCAGAACGCCATGCACCCATGCCGGAACAGGATTGGATTCAAGTCACAACTGGCATCAATCGGGTGGCAAACCGCCGCCACCGCCGCGTCCAACCGCGGCTCGGGTGTGTCCACTTGCACTCGCTCGATCCCCTCGAGATAAGCAATGCCATCGTGGTAGGCCTGCACCGGATCCACAATGGTCATGGACTCGAGAGTGGCCTTTATCGGCTGTGTGCCGGTTTGCGGTTGCCCCGCATCTGCCGGCGGACCCGGCACGATGGTAACCTCCCAAAAAACCTCGTCCTCACCCGGCTGCAACTCAATCACCCCGCAAACCATCGGCAATTGGTCCGGGGCTGTCTCGATCAGTCTCGCCGGGTTGGAGCAGGCGGATGCATCCGCCGGGAACACCTTGCCGGCGCGGTCCAGTCGGCCAACCGCGACCTGCGCGACGCCGTTGGTGGGTGACAGCCAAAAGGTTTGGTCCTCGATGTGAACCTGGTTGCCCCGGCAGCTAGGCGGGTCGAAAGCCAGGCTGAATGCCGGTTTCCTGGGGTCCCCTGTCTTATGGACACTCGGATTGCCCCACATGATCGGGTCCCAATTGCCGCGCACGTTCGAGTCGCTTCGGGCGCCGCCAAATGCCCAAACCAGTCGGTCCCCGCTCCGGAGCCCTTTGACCTTCAGCCGGGCACCGAACCCGGGGACTTTGGCCAGTGGGATTACCGACAGGATTGCCTCGACGGCGGGCAGGGATGAATCTGCGACCCGCCACGTCATGCGCCCGCAACGGTAGCGGGACTCGATTTCGTCACAATCGTAAAACCATTTGCCCTCCCCGCCGCGAATGATCCCCGCCGCAAACCCGCCATATACGAATGGATTCGCGCAGAACCGAACAAAAGGACGGTCGCCGGCCAGCACCAGGCCGGAAGCTCGCGGCTCGCCATACAAGGGACGGTTGTTGAATCCGGTCCGGTCCCGCCCGACAATCTCCCGGTTCTCGGCGGTGTATCGCAGCGTGCCTTTGCGCAGATACTCGGCGCTTACTCCCTGGCCGGGCTCGCGCCAGGGGAGATTCTCGGGTGGAACGGTTGAGGCAGAACTAAAAGAGAGTCCGCTCGCGAGCAAGACCAGCGCCCGTGTTGCGCGCTGAACCCAAAGGCCGCATGGGGGTCTCATGATCGATTGGTTGTGATTCAACAAGCCGATGCGCGGGCCGAGCCGCTGTGTTATTTTATGCCGCCCAAGCGGCAGGTTTCTCGGGAAAGAAACGCGCGGCCTCTCCGCAACAGCCTGACTACCGGATTTATTGACCGAGGATCATGGAGTGGGAACGAGATGAAGTCAAGTTGGAGAATTTACCTGTCGGCAACTGCAAAATTAGCTATAGTAACGTGGTATGATTTTAACGGCCGCTGAATTGGAGAGCTTGGTCAAGGTGCAGCATTCCTCGCCGCACCGTTTATTGGGGATGCATCCGTTGGGTAATGGCTCCGGCCTGGTGGCGCGCGCGTTCCTGCCTTCGGCAAGAGAGGTCGAAGTCGTGCCCGTGGAAGAACCGGACAAGCCGCGCTTCAAGCTCGAACGATTGCATCCGGCGGGGCTCTTCGAAGGCATGACTCACGAGGCAAACCAGGTCTATGCCTATAACTTGATCATTACGTACACCAACGGCAACATCCGGTACGTCCGCGACCCGTATTCGTTTCTTCCTACACTCGGCGAGACAGACCTTTTCCTGTTCGGCCAGGGAAACGAACGGCGCATCTACGAAAAGCTCGGGGCGCAATTGCGCGAATTCGACGGTGTGGCCGGCGCCAGCTTCGCCGTGTGGGCGCCAAATGCGCGGCAGGTAAGCCTGGTGGGCGATTTCAACGATTGGGACGGACGCACCCACCCGATGCGCCTGCTGGGGACTTCCGGAGTTTGGGAGCTGTTCATTCCCGGCGTGAAGGCCGGAGTGCATTACAAGTTCGAAATCAAAAACTCCCGGGGGCGTGTCGTGCTCAAAACCGATCCGTTTGGATTCTTTTTCGAGGTGCCCCCCAAAAATGCGGCCTTGGTTTGGGACTATCGGCGCTTCGAGTGGTCGGATGAGGATTGGATGCAGAAACGCCGCCAGTGGAACCCGTTCCGCGCGCCAATCAGCATTTACGAGGTTCATCTGGGCTCGTGGAAAAAGAAGTCGCTCGGCGAGTCCCCAGGCTACCGCGAACTGGCTGAACCGTTGATCGAATACGCCAAGAAACTCGGGTTCACCCACGTCGAGTTTCTCCCCGTTGCCGAGCATGCGTATTATCCATCCTGGGGCTACCAGGTTACGGGCTTTTACGCCCCTACTTCGCGGTACGGCACTCCCGAGGATTTCCAATACCTCGTCAACGCCATCCACTGCGCCGGCATCGGCGTCATCATTGACTGGGTCCCGGCGCATTTCCCGCGAGACGATTGGGCCTTGGCGCGCTTCGACGGCACCGCCTTGTTCGAGCACGAAGACCCGCGTCTCGGGGCGCACCAGGACTGGGGCACGCTGATCTTCAATTATGGGCGCAACGAGGTTCGCAACTTCCTGGTAGCCAATGCCCTGTTTTGGTGCAACCGGTTTCACGTGGACGGCTTGCGTGTCGATGCCGTGGCGTCAATACTCTATCTCGATTACTCGCGCCGGCCCGGTGAATGGATTCCCAATCGATACGGCGGACGGGAAAACCTCGAGGCCATCGAGTTCCTCAAGCAGGTCAATCATCTCGTCCATACCGAGTTCCCCGGTACCGTAACCGTCGCCGAGGAATCTACTGCCTGGCCTCAAGTAACCCGCCCGCCCCACCTGGGCGGTCTGGGGTTTTCCTTCAAATGGAACATGGGTTGGATGCACGATACCCTCAAATACATCAGCCGGGACCCGGTCCACCGGAAATATCACCAGAACGACCTCACCTTCGCCATG
This sequence comes from Candidatus Omnitrophota bacterium, assembly GCA_023473405.1. Lineage (GTDB taxonomy): Bacteria > Verrucomicrobiota > Verrucomicrobiia > Limisphaerales > UBA1319 > JAMCZD01. The sequence continues at coordinate 6,520 of JAMCZD010000367.1, read as the reverse complement.
CTTTACCACTACCATGAGAATTTTATCCTCCCGCTTTCCCATGATGAAGTGGTCCATGGCAAGCGTTCGCTCCTCGAGAAAATGCCGGGAGATGATTGGCGCAAGTTCGCCAACTTGCGGCTCCTTCTGGGTTACCAATGGCTGTTTCCTGGCAAAAAGCTCTTGTTTATGGGGGGCGAGTTCGGCCAACGCTCCGAGTGGTCGGCTAATGCCGAGTTGGAATGGCGCCTGCTGGACATGGGGCCTTACCATCGCGGCACCCAGCGGTTCGTGATCGATCTGAACCAACTTTACCGGTCTGAACCAGCCTGCTGGCAAGCCGATTACGAATACGGCGGCTTCTTCTGGGTCGATTCCTACGATCATGAAAACAGCGTGCTCTCCTTTGTCCGCCAGAACCTGGAATCATCACGGCGGCTGCTGGTCGTCCTGAACCTCACCCCCGTCCCGCGCAGCCCCTACCGAATCGGCTTGCCCCAGCCGGGCGTCTGGCTCGAGGTGTTGAACAGCGACGCCATCCAATACGGCGGCAGCGGAACCGGAAATCCGCACGGTGTCTGCGCCGAGTCCACCCCTCAACACCACCAGCCTTGCTCCGGCGTGTTCACCCTGCCCCCACTCAGCATCGTGGCGTTCCGACCGTCCGATGAAACCGTACCCCGGCAAACTGCATGAACTACCCTTACTCGTCCGACAAGTCCGACAAGTCCGACCGGTCCGACAAGTCCGACCGGTCCGACAAGTCCGACCACCCCCACCCGCCCCGCCTCATTCCCAAGCACGGCGGTTACCGCAAACTCCGCGGCTTCCAAGCGGCTCAGGCGGTCTATGATGCCACGGTCATCTTCTGCGACCGCTTCATCGAAAAACGCTCGCGCACCCACGATCAAATGGTGCAGGCCGCGCGCAGTGGCGTGCAGAATATTGCCGAAGGCAGCATGGCCTCCGGCACTTCACGTAAAACCGAGCTCAAGCTTACCAATGTCGCCCGCGCCAGCCTCGAAGAACTCCTGTGCGATTGTGAAGATTTTCTGCGCCAACGCGGCCTGCCCATCTGGGCCAAGAACTCGCACCAAGCCTTGGCCGTGCGTACGCGCTACCTGTCGGACCAGGGCGGTTTATCTTCCACCTCCGATCCCTACCAACTCCGCACCGCCCCTCCCGAGACCGGCGCCAATACGCTTCTCTGCCTGATCAACCAGGCCAGCTACCTCCTCCACCGGCAACTCGAACGTCTCGAACAGAACTTCCTCGAACACGGCGGTTTCACCGAGCGCTTGTATGCCGCGCGCGCCCAAGCCCGCCAAATTCAGTCCGACCAGTCCGACTCGTCCGACTCTCCCCCGGCCTGCCCCAAGTGCGGACGGCCCATGCGCCTCCGCACCGCCCGCCAGGGCGCGCATGCAGGCTTGCAGTTCTGGGGCTGCTCCAACTACCCGGCCTGCAAAGGCATCCGCAACTGGGAACCTCCCGTCCGGTAGGTCCGGCGCTGCTGCGCCGCCCTGGCTTCCCGCGTCTCGAACCTTTACACGCTCTTTACACACGGGCTCGGATTTTCATGCTAGAGTCTGCTCACGTATGAAAACTCGCCTCTCATTTACTATGCTGCTGGCAGTTGCCACTGCCGGTTTCGCTTACGATCAAGCCAGCTCACCCGCTCCGATGTCTCGATTGCCGGTGAAGGAAGCCACCGTGTTTAAAGATGGACACGCGTTTGTGCTCCGCGAAGGCCGTCTGCCGGTGAATGCGGACGGGCAGGTCATGATGGACGACCTGCCACGCCCGATCATCGGAACGTTCTGGGCCTACTCGAAAGAATCCAATGCCAAGCTCGCTTCCGTGGTCGCCGGCCGGAAGAAAATGTCCATCGAACGAACCGCCCTCACCTTGCGTGAGTTGGTCGAAGCCAATTTGGGCGCCGATGCCATCGTTACCGAAACCAATAACTTGAGCTATCCCTGCACCCTGATCGGTTTTCCAACTCGGAGTTCGAAAGAATTGATGGCTACCAGCCCGCCGGGAGCGGACGAGCGGTTGCCGCAAAAGGGTAACCTGGTGCTCCTGAAGACCGCCGAAGGCATTAAGGCAATCCCGTTCGACCAGATTCGGGATATCACCTTCAAACAGCCGCTTCACGCCAAAACGGCCCAAGAGGAGTTCCGTGATTTCTTGACGCTGAAACTCGATTGGAGCGGGCAGCCGCCAGACCCAACGGCGGAGTTGGGACTCGTGTATCTGCAAAAGGGTCTCCGGTGGATTCCCGGTTACAAGGTTGACCTCGATGGCCAGGGCCACGCGCACCTCCGCCTGCAAGCGACCGTGCTGAATGAATTGACCGACCTCGAGGACGTCACGCTCCAATTGGTCATCGGCGTGCCAACGTTTTATTTCAAGGACACCCTCGATCCAATGGCAATCCAGGAAACGGCAGCCCAGTTGTCCGCCTTTTTCCAGGAGGGCCGGGACCGGCAGAATCGCCAGAGCGCACTGGCCTCCCAATTCAGCAACGCCTTCATGGCGCAAACTCAAGCGGCGCGCATGGGTGATTTTCGCGGCGGCGCTATCGAGGGTGAGAGTGGATCGGGTCCGGAATTCCCGGAATCGGCCAGGAACGAGGACCTATTTGTGTTCACCGTCCGCAACGTCACGTTGAAGCAAGGCGAGCGGATGGTGCTGCCCATTGCCGAGTGCACGGTGCCCTACGAGGATGTGTTCGTGTTGGACCTGCCGTTCGCCCCGCCGCCCGAGATGGCGCGGAATCTGAATAACCAGCAACAAGCGGATATGGCCCGCTTATTCACCGCGCCCAAGGTGATGCACAAGGCGCGCCTGATGAACCAGAGCAACTATCCCTTCACCACGGCTCCCGCGCTGATCCTGCGCCAGGGACAAGTTATCGCCCAGGGCATGATGACCTACACCGCCATCGGCGCCAGCAGCGACCTCACCCTCACTGCCGCCGTCGATCTCCAGGTGAACAAAACCGACAACGAAACCGGGCGCACCCCCAACGCCTTCCAACTGAACGGCGACCAATACATGCGCGTGGACCTTGCCGGCGAGGTTCGCGTGACCAATCATCGCCCTCGATCGGTGAAGCTAGAAGTCACCCGCTACGTGCTGGGCCACGTGGACACCGCCGATCACGATGGCCAGGTGAAAATGAGCAACGTGTTTGAGAGCCGCGATTTCCTGCCCATCGGCGGCTACGACAGCGGTCCATACTGGTGGAACTGGTTCAGTTGGCCCTGGTGGTGGCACCATGTCAACGGCGTGGGAAGCATCACCTGGCAACTCCATCTTGATCCCAGCCAGGAAACCGGCCTGGGTTATACCTGGCACTACTACTGGCGGTGAAGGAATAAGGCGGTGGACTTGCGCGTCAAGCCTGCTACGATCCGCCTGAATTACTGATCGGCTCCAGGTGCCCAATAGTTGCTGACCAAAGTGAAAAACGTGACCGGCAGGATGTCCCTCCGCTCACCTCATGCAAACCAATCGCGTCTTGGTCATCGAAGATGATTCAGCCATCCGGCGGGGCTTGGTGGATGCCCTCCAGTTTGCCGGTTACGAGGTCCTCGAGGCCGCCAACGGCGCTGATGGACTAAAGCAGGCCTTGCGAGCCGCCTACGACTTGTTGTTGCTCGACCTTATCCTGCCTGGGACGAGCGGCTTCGAAATCCTCGAAGCCGTTCACGACGCGCGCCCCACCCTCCCTACCATCATTCTCACCGCCCGCGGCGAAGAAGCAGACCGGGTCAAGGGATTGCGCATGGGCGCGGACGATTATGTGGTCAAACCTTTCAGCGTGCGCGAATTGCTGGCGCGAGTCGAGGCCGTGCTGCGCCGCTCGCCGGAACGTCCCGAGCAAATCACCAAGATCAAACTGCCCCGAGGCGTTGCCGACCTGGCTCGTTACGAGGTGCGCTTCGATAATGGCGACCGAAACAAGCTTTCCGAACGGGAAGTCCAATTGCTCCGGTACCTGGCCGGCAACACCGGACGCGCCATTTCCCGGGACGAAATCCTCCAGCGCGTCTGGCGCCTGAACCCCAAACGACTGGCAACGCGGACCATTGACATGCACGTGGTCAATCTGCGCGAGAAACTGCGTGACGACCCGGTCCACCCGAAGGTGCTTCTGACGGTTCGGGGCAAAGGATACATGTTCGCGCAACTGCCGCTATGAACCGGCCGTTGCACGTCTGGACCGTCTTCGCCCTTTGTTCCGCCGTGCTGCTCGGGGTGATGGGATGGGTAAGCTACACCACCCTGCGGTTGGAGCGGCTGCAACTGGAAGCGGCCCGGCAAGCCGAACTCGAGGAACGCGCCCGGCTCGCGCTCTGGCGCATGGACTCGTGGCTCGCGCCGCTGATCATCGGGGAAAGCGCCCGGCCGGCCGCCGCCTACGAGACGTTCCAGGAAACGCTCCGCGACAACGCCAAGGGTGATGCTCGAGGTAAACCAGGCAAACCGCTGGCGCCTTCACCGATGTTTGGCTATGCCTCCAGCAATATCCTCCTGCATTTCCAGTTGTTCCCCGGCGGACGGCTGACCTCACCGCAAGCGCCCGACCGAAATCAGCTCGAACTGCCTGAACGCGCCTATGTCTACCCGGGGCAGGTGGAAGCGGCCGCGCAACGACTGGCCGCGTTTCGAAAGGTGCTTGACCAACCGGCGCCTGCCGGAGCGGATGCCTCGAGTTCCCCCGGGAAGAGCCTCCCCTCTTTTTCATCCACGGCCCAAACCGCTCTCGAGGGTAATAATCGGGACCTGCTGGTCCGGCAGACCGAGCTGCCGCTGACTAATATCCCGGTTGCCGCCCTTCCAACCGTGCAAATGAACCAACAGCAGGCGCTGAATGCACCGGCGCAAATGTCCCAGCCGGCGGCCCGGATGGCCCAGGTGCAGGAGTTCCGAAACCAGGCCGAGTTCAACTTTCGCGCCAATACGTTTCAGCAAGCGCAACAACGGTTGTCGCTCGATAATATGAGTCCACCGCCGCTCACTCCGCAGTCCCCGGCGCCGCTCCAGCCCAAAGCCGGCGAGAGCCAAGTGATGTTCAAGGCGCTGTGGCTGGGCGATGCGCTCGTGCTCGCGCGCCGTATCGACCACGGCAAGAGCTTCGTAATCCAGGGTTGCTGGCTCAACTGGACCAATGTGCAAACCGACCTGCTGGTTTCGATCAAAGACCTTTTCCCCGCCGCGCGCCTTCTGCCCCTGCGGGACACCAACGGCGAACGCAACGCCCGGATGCTCGCCACCCTGCCGGTGAAGCTCCTCACTGGGCCGGTCGCCACCAAACCGCTTCCTGGCTGGACACTCCTCCGCTTTTCGCTCCTGATTGCCTGGGTCTGCGTGCTCGTAGCCGGCTTGGCCGTGGCCATGTTGCTGCAGGGCGCCTTGTCCCTCAGCGAGCGCCGCGCTTCGTTCGTTTCCGCCGTCACCCATGAGCTGCGCACACCATTGACCACTTTCAAAATGTATTCGGAAATGCTGGCTGGTGACATGGTGCCGGACGCCGCCAGGCGCAAGCTTTACCTGAACACCCTCTGCCTCGAGGCGGACCGCCTCGGTCACCTGGTCGAAAATGTGCTCGCCTACGCGCGCCTGGAACGGGGCAGCGCCCGGAGCCGGGTGGAACGAATCCCCCTCATCGAGCTGGTGAAACGCGTCAAGCCGCGCCTGGCGCAACGGGCCGAGCAAGCGGGGATGGCGCTCGTCGAAGAGCTGGGCGAGGCCGCGCGCGAAACTCTGGTGCGCGTGGACGCCGCCGCCGTCGAGCAAATCCTGTTCAACCTGGTGGACAACGCCTGCAAATACGCCGCCCCGTCCGCCACCTGCAAAACCATACATCTCGAGGCGCTGCCCGAACAAGGCGGGTTCGCCATGCTGCGCGTGCGCGATCATGGTCCAGGCATCTCGGCGGAGGCGGCGCGGCGTCTCTTCAAACCCTTCAGCAAATCCGCGCAACAGGCCGCCCAGACCGCCCCCGGCGTGGGCCTGGGCCTGGCGCTTTGCCGCCGCTTGAGCCGCGGCATGGGCGGGGAATTGCGGCTGAGTGACGATCAATTGGGCGGGGCATCGTTTGTGTTGTTATTGCCTCTCCACGCCGGCTGAGGTTTCGAAGTCTGATTTTGCGGTGCGGTTTCGAATCCAGCCCAGGGTTTTTGTGCGCTGTTCCAGCCGCCACCCAGCGCCTCGATGAGCTGAACGCCTGCGGTGAGCTGTTGGAGACGAAGTGTCACCAGGGTTTGCTGGTTGGCCAGCAAGGCGGTTTGAGCGGTAATAACGTTAAGGTAACTATCAATGCCGGTTTTGTAACGGTAAGTAGCAAGGGCGAGGTTTTGCCGGGATGAATTGACGGCGGTTTCCTGCTGTTGGAGTTGCACCGCCAGGATGCCCAGCGCGGCGAGGTTGTCCTCGACCTGCTGGAAGGCGGCCAACACGGTTTGGCGATACTGCGCCACGGCGGCCTCGTGGTTTGCCCGGAACTGCTCGACTGTGGCCCGGCGCAGGC
>JAMCZD010000120.1 GCA_023473405.1 Candidatus Omnitrophota bacterium | reverse complement strand
GGAAAAGATCGGGATGCTGGGCATGGATACCCCCACACCGAGCACCGAATGGAAGGAATGCCACCTGCTGCTCCTGGGCAAGGGGATCGAAATGGTGATCGTTGAAGGTTTGACACATTTGGAGTTGCTACCGACCGAGTTTACTTTTATTGGTTTTCCCCTGAATATCAAAGGTCGCGATGGATCGCCCATTCGAGCCGTGGCATTGGTACCGTAGTTTGAACGGCTCGGACCTTTTTAGTTTATTAGTATGAAACATACATTGTCTAATTCACAGACGGCCAAAGAGCAGCAAGGGAATCCCTCGCAAGCTCGGGCCACCCGCAAAGCCCTGGTGGCAATCATCGACTGGTCAACCGCACCCCTGGGTGAGGAAGCCGCTTCCATTGAACGCTCCGTTATCGGCGACCTTGCCGAGGTAAAAACCTACCAGTGCGGCACTGACTCCGACTTTACCGGCGAAATTCTCGATGCCCGCGCCCTGATCGTTTGGCACAACACCATGATTACCAAGACGGTTATCTCGCGCCTGACCCAGTGCCGTGCCATCATTCGCAACGGTGTGGGTTATGATTCCGTCGATATCGATGCCGCCCGCGAACTCGGTATCGCCGTTTGCAACGTCCCCGACTACGGAACCGAGGAAGTGGCCGATCACGCCATCGCCTTGACCATGGCCCAGTGCCGGCAGTTGTTTCCCCTCGACAGTGAAGCCAAGCAATTGGGATGGAATATACGCGTCCAGGAAAAAATGCGGCGTCTCCGTGAATTGACGTTCGGCATCGTTGGTCTGGGGCGAATCGGGACCGCCACGGCCCTGCGCGCCAAGGCACTCTCGTTCAAGGTCGTTTTCTACGATCCATATCTGCCCAATGGCGTTGACAAGGCCCTGGGCATCTCGCGCGAACACAACCTCAATGACCTTTTGCGGCGCGTCGATGTGCTTTCTCTTCACTGCCCGTTGACACCCGAAACCCATCACATGATCGCCGAACACGAGATCGGCCTGATGAAGCCCACCGCTTACATAGTGAACACCGCGCGGGGCGGGGTTATCAAAACCGCTCCTTTGCTCGAAGCCTTGCGAGCCGGGCGCCTCGGCGGCGCCGGCCTGGATGTGGTCGAGGACGAACCGCTGCGTACCCCCGAAGAAGCCGCAACCCCCAACCTCATTGTCACCTGCCACGCCGCCTTTTGCAGCGTCGAAGCCAAACGGGAGATGCGGACAACCTCCGCCCGGATTGCCAAGTTGGCCGTCCAAGGTGAACCGCTCCAGAACGTGATTAATGGAGTGAACTGCTAATCCCATGATCAAAGGCATTTATACCCCCAACCTGGTCCCCTTTAACGCCGACGGCAGCATCAATGAAGATGAACTCCGCCGGATGATTAATTGGCTCATCGAGAAAGGTGTAACCGGCCTTTATCCCAATGGCAGCACCGGCGAGTTCATCCGCCTTAGCTTCGAAGAACGCAAACGCGTGATTCGAATCGTCGCCGAGGAAAACCGCGGACGCATCCCCATCCTCGCGGGAGCAGCCGAGTCAAACCTCACGATGATCCTCGACGCCTGCAAGACCTATGCCGACCTGGGCTGCACTGCCGTGTCCATCACCGGCCCGTATTATTACAAAGTCAGCCAGGAAAGCATCGAGCACTTCTTCCGCGAGGTCGCCCTGCGCTCGCCCATCGACATCGTCCTCTACAATATCCCCCAGTTCTCGAATGTGTTCAGCGTTCCCGTGCTCACCCGGCTCGCCCTGGATTGCCCCCGCATCGTCGGCGTCAAAGACAGCAGCCGCGATTTTCCGCGGTTCCTGAATTCGTTGCATGCCATCAAGCCGCACCGCCCCGATTTCAGTTGCCTCATCGGTTGCGAGGAAATCCTGTTTCCTTCACTGATGATGGGCGGCGACGGCGGCACGATTGCCACTTCGGGAGTGGTCCCCGAGGTGGTCATGAAGCTCTATAACGAATTCCTCGCCAACAATTGGAACGAATCAAAACGCATCCAGTTCAAGCTTCTGGACTTGATCAACGCGATGCTCTACGGAACGAATTTCCCCGAGGGCTTCCGCGCCGGCATGTCCCTTCGCGGTTTCAACCTGGGCACGACACGCCAATTGATCTCCCCCAAGGAAAAGTCCGACCTCGAGGAGATTCGCTCCACCATCGCCTGTATCCTGGCCGATTGCGGCTTCACCGAGGCCGCCAGCGCCTGCCATCGCCGCACCCCGCCAATGACCCCGAGAACGGATACCGTGCCATCCGGTTCGCCCCAGTTCGAGACGATCCCTAGTCCGCCCAGCGCCGAGGAGATCGTCCGCGAAGTCATGAGGCAGTTGCAAGCTCGGTAATCAGCCGGACGGCCTTTGAACTCGGGATTTCAGTCGAATCATCGCGGCCTGGCTTTGGGTTTCGCCGAGGTTCCCTTTTTGAGTGTCGCCGCGATGGTGTCCGATCACATGGTGAAGGCCGCCCAAGTCCGCCTCCTCGGCATCGAAACCACCGGCAATGAAAACTTAATGGTCCGGGTCCAGGGCGGCGTTGAATCCGTCATGGCCGCCTTGGCCGCCGCCGGGACCCGCGCCGCTGAGTTGGGCGCCTCCGCGGTAACCAGTTGCCTCGCCCGACCCGACGCCTCCCTGGACCCTTTGATTCACTTCCCCAATTCAACCAACCCGCTCTATGGCGGACGCGACCAGTTTTTGCCCAATGACTTTCCCCAACCGGAAGGACCTGATATGAATCCTAATCAACTCGCCCTGGGCATCCTTGAAACCCAGGGCCTCACCGCCATCCTCGAGGCCACCGATGCCATGCTCAAGGCCGCCAATGTAACCTTGGTCGGCAAGGAGAAAATCGGCGCCGCTTACGTAACCGTTATCGTCCGGGGCGACGTCGCCGCCGTTAAGGCCGCCGTCGATGCCGGAGCCAAGGCCGTCGACGGCCTGGGAAAACTCGTTGCCGCCCATGTGATCGCCCGGCCCCACCCCGACCTGGCGAGCCTGCTGCCCCGGAGCGCGTGAGAGGGAATCCCGGGTGCGCCGGCTACTCCATAAGCAATTGCCACAGCTTAAATTAACAAAGCCAATCTTCAAAAAAATCACAAAATTTGCGATATACTGTTGCAACGAGTTTCTTCCCTTATATGATATCCTAAAAGTGACTTGGAACTTCGTTATCATGAAATTGAATCCTCGAATTCACCGGGAAATCGGGTTCCTTTCCGGAGGTGCGCCCCGCCGGGCTCTTCCTCAATGGAGCGCCCCGTTCCGCCAGTTGCCGGCCGGCCGATTCCTGGCGCCGGCTGTCGACGTTGGCCGCGCGCCTGTCTGCGTTTGTTCAAAAAGTAAAGGTGTGCTATGAGACGCACACTTACCAATACAAAACACATAGGTTACCACATATAGGCTGCTGATTTGCCTGGCGTGTTGGCATTTCAAAACCATATGGACTGCCAATTCTGTCACCACGCCCTTCAAATCACAGCGGACTCGGAAGCACGTGAAAAGGTATGAGAAATATTGCAATTGACAATCATCCCCGCCGGCCAAAACACCGTGGATATCGAGCGGGATTTACCCTGATCGAACTACTGGTGGTGATCGCAATCATCGCCATCCTGGCCTCGTTGCTCCTGCCGGCGCTCTCCCAGGCCAAGGACAAAGCCAATAAATCGTTGTGCGCAAGCAACCTGCGCCAGTGGGGCATGGCCTACCAAATGTATGGCGGCGATTGCGATGATTATTTCCCAGATAATACCCAAGGCTACGATATAAGCTGGATGGCCCCCACCATGCAGAATTTCTGGAATAATTACCTCTTCAAGGACGTGCGTGAAAACGTGAAAAAGGACAAGTTCAACGTCCTCTTCTGCCCTACCGATGAATGGCATCGAGCCGCCGATCTGTGGAACCTGGACCCTAATGCCGCCCTGTTGGCCGGTTATTTCGTCCTGCCGGGACGCGCCGCCAATCCCAATTACGACGTAAACGGCATCCAGGAATGGCACACGCGAAAGAAGTTGGATGGCCCATACCGGAAGGCCCCCACCGTCACGGACCGCATCCAGGCCTCCGGTTCCTGGTCGGTTCGATTAAACAAGGGGACGCTGACCTGGTACACTACTGATCCGGATACAGGCAGATCATACCCATCAGCCGTCCACCGCGGCCCTCAGGGGATCCCCACAGGCGGTAATTTCCTGTTCGAAGACGGTCATGTGGAGTGGAAAGTCTACAAGTCGAACAACCCGCGCGCCACGGTTGATATTGGGTCGACATCGGGCAGTTGGGACTTCTTCTATAAGATTCCCATCTAGGCCGTTCGTTCGCTCATTCCTCCCGGCAGCGCGGACGTGAACCGTCCGCGCTTTGTTCTTATTGAAGAAGGACTCCGAGGGCAAGGCTCGGCCAGTGATATAGCGCAGACTTCGAATTCTGCTACACCGCGGGCTTCCATAGCCATTTGGCGTTCGATCGTGTCACCGCTTGGAGCGCGGATGCCTTCATCCGCTCATGTTTGTGTGAAACGGGACTTCACATAATGAAACTGAAAAAAGCCTTGCACCATTTAGGTTAACCTATATGATGTCTGATATGTCAACTCATTGCCTAGGTGCAATGCCGGGCGGACCCCTGGCAGGTGCAATACAATGGCTTGCCTTCCACACCCCGGTCGGATCCCGGGCGAGCGGATGAAGACCAGGACGGTTGGATCGCCGCGCCGCCTATAACTGGGCAATCCCGAACCTATCTGTCAATGACGTCAATGATATTTAAACCAGAATCCTTCTTATGAATCAATTGAAATATTTCCAGGATTTGGCCGGCAAGGCGGCCATTGTCACCGGCGGATCGACCGGCATCGGCCAAGCCATCATGGAGGCACTATGCGACTACGGCGTGTCGGTCACCTTTAGCGGCATCAGTGCCGGGGGGGTGGAAACGGAAAAGCGATTGCTGGCCAAGGGTTACCAGGTGCAGTTTGTGCGCGGCGACATGGCCGATGAAGGTTTCTGCCGCATCCTCGTCCAGACGGCTTTGCGGAAATGGGGCAAGACCAATATCCTGGTCAACAATGCCTTTTCGTTCATCGCCAAGGGCTTGGATGCGACCCGCGACGATTGGTTGCGCATGATGAGCGTCGGGCCCATCGGCTACTCGACCATGGTCCAAAATGTGATTGAACCCATGAAAGCGCAGGGGGGCGGCGCCATTGTGAACCTCTCGAGCATCTCGGCCCATATCGCCCAGGTCAATCGCTGGACCTATAACGGCGCCAAAGGCGCGGTTAATCAATTGACCCGCTGCATGGCTATGGACTTGGCACCATTGAACATACGCGTGAACACCGTCAGCCCAGGCTGGATTTGGACCCGCGAAGTGGACAAGGCCGCGAAAAATGACCGCCAGAAATGGGACCCCGTCTGGGGCAAGTTCCATATGTTGCGGCGCTGCGGACGGGTCGAGGAAGTGGCTCCGGCCGTGGTTTTCTTGTGCAGCGATGCCGCCAGTTTTATTACGGCAACCGAATTGATGGTCGACGGCGGCTACTGCGGTATGGGCCCCGAAGGCCTCGGTGAGACCGCCAGTTTCGCCGGGTCAGCTTAGGAGACGATTATGGACTTTACCGTTGGCATATTGCTGGTTCTGGCCGGTGGCGCCCTCGAAGGTTTGTTCTCGTTGGGCGTCACCCGCACCCCGAAGTGGCGGTGGGAAAACATTTGGGGTTTGGGCTCGCTGGTGGCGTTGGTTCTCATCCCGTGGCCGGTGGCACTGCTAACCGTGCCTGGGCTGGGCGGTGTTTTGCATAACGCCTCCTGGACCAGCATCATCATGGCCTTGCTCTTCGGAATCGGGTGGGGTAGAGGGGGCGTTTTTTGGGGACTCGGGATCGATGCGGTAGGGGTGGCACTGGGTGTATCTATGCTCATGGGCATTACGTCGGTATTCGGCGCCCTGGGTCCGCTGCTGATCCAGAACCCCGGCAAGCTGCTCGAACCCAGCGGTTTAGTCCTGAGTCTTGGACTCTTGGTAATGGTGGTGGGCGTGGTGATTGTGTCGGCGGCCGGCAGGAAAAAGGAGTCCGATCTGCGCCTGAATCAGCCTGCCCCCGCCACCGCCACGCGCACCGCGCGCGCCTTTGCCGTCGGCCTTATTTTTTGCATTGTCTCCGGCGTGCTTTCGCCCCTGGTCAACTTCGCGTTCAACTTCGGCACGGAACTGAAGGAAGCCGCCGTCCAGGCCGGAGCCAGTCCATCCGCGCAAAACAATGCCATTTGGGCCCTGGTGTTTACCGGCAATTACCTGGTCAATTTCCTATATGCCGCTTACTTGATGGCCAAGAATAAGTCCATCGGCCAGTTCTCCCAAGGCGATTCATTGCATTGGTTTTGGGCCGCATTCCTTGGCATCTCTTGGCCCCTCGGCATTGTCCTTTTTGGCATTGGGGCGGATCGCCTCGGCCAGTTCGGCGGCTATGCCGGATTCCCCCTGATGTTGCTATTCGCCATTTTCTTCAGCAACCTGGCGGGTGCCTTGACCGGCGAATGGCGCGGCACCCGGCCCGCCACCAGGACGGTCATGGTGGTCGGCGTGCTCGTCCTGCTTAGCGCCACCGTCTTGCTCGCCACCGCCAATAGACTGGCAACCGCCACTCCCTCTCCCCCAGTCAAGGCAACCTTGCACTTGGTGGAGACCTGGTAGGGACCCCTTCCGATAGGGACCCGTTCCACCGGGTCTGACTTCTCTCAACAGAGCAGGGGAGATATGGAATGAGTAATGTGGAGATATTAACCTAATGCTCTTTGTATAGGGGCGGGGACCGCCCGTCCCCGCGGACCGTGGAGCCGAGGCGGTTCGAGAAGAAGGGGGGACAGGCTGTCCCCACCCCTGCTGGTCACGAAATCCCAGTTTCATTATGGAATACCAAATTATCGCTGAAAAAAACATTGGCAGATTGGAGAAGTTAGTCAAAGATGCGATAGCACAAGGCTGGAAACCGCTTGGCGGAGTTTGCTCCTGGGGTGGGGTCTTACTGCTACAAGCGATGACCAAAGAGAAAGGGTGATGACCCTATTCCCTTCGATACACGATCAGCGCGGAACCGGGCTGGCCGGTGATGTTCACATGCAAACCCTGTTCCATCAACTTCCAGCCCGGAATTTCCTCCGTTTTGTCCGTGTCAAAGTTCTTTAGCGAGTAGGTCATCCTTGGGTCAAGGCCTCGCAGTTTGAATACTCGCGCCTGCTCGCTGTTCTTGTCCCGGCGGAACGCTTGCACGACGCCTTCGCCCTTCTCCGGCATGTCGAACTGCCACGCCATCCAAACGTTCTCCTCCAGGCTATAGGAAGTGAGAGGATAGAAATCGCCCCAGTAGAATGGGATTACCTCCCGCCATTCGTCAAAGAACCGGCGTATCACATCGTATCGGAGGTTATCCCTTCGTGTGTTGTAGCAGTAGCCGATCCAGGGGGCGATGTTGCTGCGCAGCCGGTAAAGGTCCTCGGCCACCCCGCCGCCAGCCCCGAAATAAGGGAGCCAGGGGGCAATCCCATATGTTTGGCATTGAGTGGACGTGGTGCCACCGGAAAGATCGCTTTTCGACAACGGCACGCCGCGGCGCATCATTTCCAGAACGTTGCGTCGTCCGCCTCCGGCACAGTTGTCGAAGGGCATGTCCGGGTGACGTTTTTTGAGTTCGTCCCAGTAGGCGAGCAATCCCGATACCTGCCTGATCTCGGTGATGCCTTGCCGGTCCGCGGGTTCTTTGTAGCGCCAATGATCGATGGGATCGAAGTTGTAATCCTGCCGATACATGTCAATGTGGTTGTCGGTGATGAGTTTGTCGATCGTGTTCAGCAGCCACTTGAACGCATTGGGATTGCCCATGTCGAGCAGCCTGGCCTGCCCGTCCGGGCCCAGCAACCATTCCGGATGGTTTTGATACAGCCAACTGCCGGGGACAGCCCGCTCGGGCTCGAACCACACGGTGAACTTCATGCCGTTGGCGTGTGCGGCGTCCGCGACTTCGCGCAGGCCCTTGGGATATCGGACGGGATCGGGCTGCCAGGTGCCGGTGTTCCACCAAATGTCACCGCAAGGATACCAGCCGGCGTCGAGCCACCAGTAATCGAACTTCAACCTTCTCTTCGCGCAGCCCTCGATAATGGAAAGCTCCGCGCTTGCGTTGCAGATCAGGTTGGGAAACAACTCCGCCGGGGCGCTGGCGGAGAGCACCGGTGGGAACGGTTTGCCGCCGGGGCGCGGCAGGTTGTGCGCGATCATCCAGCGCCGCCAAATATTCTGCGATCGCACCACGTCCCCGCCTTCCCAAAACTGGAGGACAATGAGCGGTGTGCGCACTTCTTCGCCAGGGAAAAGTCTGAAATGGGTTTTTTCCTGACCGCCGGCGATGCGCAGACCATTTGCGGCATCCCGGGCGAAACGCGACGACCACTGGCCGATCCAACTCAAAACAACAATCATCCCCTGGTCGCCCCATTCCAGGTTGAAATACGGCATGTCCGTATTCAGGGGACGTCCGCCGATCGAGCCAATGCGCGTCTCTTGACCGGGAGAGAGGACCGTCGCGAGTGGTTCGTAATCTTGCGGTGTGGTCATGCTACCCCGATTGTGATGGAGAATGAACTCGCCATCGTTCTTGTTTCTTCGGAGGAAAATGTCCAATGGTTGGATGTTCTCCAGAACAGGGGTTTCTCTGGAACCCGTGTTCTTGAAGTGAAGAATCCATTCCACAATCGGAAAATCGATGTATTCAACCGCGCGGCAGATGACCGCCAATCCTGTGGCCGGATCGGTGTAAGTAACGGTCCGTTCATGTTTGACGCCGTCCAACCTCCGGGATTTCCGCTCGGCCTTCCAGGTCTTAAGCAGCAACGCCGACGGCTTGCCGTTGTAACTGAACGAGAACGGCGGATCGGCCGATGGGTTGTCTCCAAACCGCGCCGCCGACCATTGCCGGACCATTCTCATCTCGCCGGCGGTCGACGCCATTGTCGAGGCATGGCAAAGCGACGCCATCCCCCACGCCGCAAGGATGCCGATGTAGATTGGGACTCTCATGGTGGACCTCCTATCGTGTTTTCTTTGGGAGCAATTCATTTTGCAGCCGCGAGCATAACCTCTCTTGCTAGCCGAGTGAAGGCTCAATTCTCTGTGGTGAGGCTCTTCCACCAGGCGGGATCGGGTTGCCAATCGGGATTTAGATAGGAGGCGTGTTCCTTCTCGAGGCGGGCTTTGAGGGCTTGCGCGACTTGCTCGTGTTGCCTGGCCCAGGCCTCTTGATAAGCGGGATTGGGACGAGGGAGCCTGGCGCCGGTTTCCTTGAGCCACGTTTGCAGTTCCGCCCAAAGCCGCTCGGTGCGCCCCGGTTCCCGTTTCGCGAGGTCGTGCTGTTCGCCGATGTCGTCGGACAGATGGTAGAGTTCGTTGCGGTCGTCCTCCCAGTAATGGATGAGTTTCCAGTCTCCTTCGCGAATGATCGACGAGGGTTCCCCGCCCTGGTTGCCATAATGCGGGTAATGCCAGAACAGGGGCCTGGGCGCGATCCTGCCGCCGTGCAGCAACGGCACCAGGCTGACACCGTCCACGTGCTGTTGCGGACGCAACGGCAAGCCGGCCAGTTGGAGAATCGTGGGATAAAAATCAGTCCCGATCACTGGCGTGTCGCAAGTGCTGCCGGGTCGGGTGACACCAGGGGCGCGGATGTAGAAGGGCACGCGAAAACCGCCTTCCCACTGGCGGCCTTTGCCGCCGCGGTAGGGCAATTCGGAGGAACTGTAACTGTCGCCCGAGGTCACGCCGCCGTTGTCACCGGTGAAACAGACGATCGTGTTGCCGGCCAGGCCCAGTTCGTCGAGGCGCTTCAATACGCGTCCCATCGCGGTGTCCATGTTCTCAATCAAGCCGGCGTAGATGGGATTGTCTTGCACCTGGCGGACGGGCAGGGTGCGGTCCAGCTTGAATCGCTCCGCAGGGGCGGGTTGTTTGGTCGCCTTTTCGCGGTACTTGCTCCATAGCGGTTTGGTGGTCTGTATCGGCCCGTGGACGGCGTAGAACGACAGATAGGCCAGGAACGGCTTGTCCTTGTGCTGCTCGATGAAGGCGATAGTCTCGCTGGCCAGCCGCTGGGTGAGCGATTCACCCCGCGGACCATTGGGCAGGTTGGGATTCTGCCAAGGCGAATAGTATCCGCCCATCGGGCTGCCGGCATCCCAGCCGCCTTTGTTGATGTCGAAACCGTGATCCTCCGGCCACGAACCCTTGCTGCCCAAATGCCATTTGCCAGCAAAAAACGTCGTGTAGCCCGCCTGCCTCAACGCCTCCGCCAGTGTCGTGTCCGTGGCAGGCAGGTTGCGGACATACTCGGGCACCAAGAGTTTAACGTGCCGCTGCCTCGCAAAAGTTTCCCCGACGCTTTCACCGATCCAGTCGGTAATGCCGTGCCGCGCGGGGTATTTGCCCAACAGGATGCTCGCGCGCGATGGGCTGCATACCTGGCAGGAGGAATAGCCCTGGGTGAACCGCATGCCGCTGCGAGCAAGGGCGTCGATGTTGGGCGTTTCGTAGAATGTGCTTCCCTCGATGCCCACATCCTTTACGCCGTAGTCGTCCACGACGATGAAGAGGATGTTCGGTTTCCTGGTGGCTGCCACCGTTGGACTGGTCGATGTCAGCGCCACAAAGACCACGAGCAACACGGCGGCAAATGCCCTCGAGACAAAGGCGACAACAGAGTTCTGGCATTTGCGGGTAAGGCTGGATTCGACTTTGCATTCAGGACCAGTTACTCGAGCTTCTACGGTTGTTGGCTTCATGGCGTTGTGTCAGCGTTACATTCTGTATCCATTTTGCGGTCCGATCGGTCAAGCCGATCTTCGACGGTAAAAAAGGGGCTCCAGGTAAGTCCGAGTGAGGCTGAAAGCGAAGCGGAAAAGCGGTTCATAGAACTTAGCCACCAGCCCGTCAAAATCCAATTCAGAACCCATACCATGCACACCGATTCTAAGAGGCGGCAAACACCCAAAGGTTCCACATAATTGTCCCCACCAGGCCCGGCTTCCCGGTGCGTACATCCCGGTGCTTACTTTAGCTCAAAAATCACAGACCCTCGCGGATTCTTCCTGTGGCAGCCGGCGCGAGCCAGCTCTGGTTCTTCACCTAAGAAACGGGGAAAAAAGACATGGGGTGGCCAGTTGATTAGATTGTAAATACCACCGGTTTGCCGACGCCCAGCCCTCCAGAGCCGAGGTGCCGATGGGTTCATTGTGGCTGGGCAAACACACCGCATCACACTGTCAGTGACGCCGGCCTGCTCGGCGGGAATATCAATCCCACCCCTGGCGAAATCTCCCTGGCCCATAACGGGGTTCTCTTCCTGGACGAATTACCCGAGTTCAAACACAACGTCCTTGAGACACTACGCCAATCCCTCGAGGAAGGCCGCGTCACCACCTCCCGCGCCGCCGGCACCATGACCTTTCCCTCACAATTCATGCTCGTGGCGGCGATGAACCCAACCCCGGACGGGAAAATGCCCCGCGAATCCCGCAGCTCGCCGCGCGAAATCGCCGCCACCATTACCGACCTGGCTGGTTCGGAGCGTATCCTGTCCGACCACGTCATGGAGGCCGTCCAGTTCCGGTCGCTGGACCGCCAGTTGTGGGTGTAGGCAGGGAGTAGCATCGAACGTCAGTTTGACCGTTACGTTAGGGCGGCGCTGTGACGCCGCCGTTGAGTAACGGGACGCGACGCAGTGCGCCTTAACCTGGATATATTGATCCACCACGGATTTCACCGATTTCACGGATTCTCTTCTACTACTTCTTCTTATGATCCGTGTCATCCGAGTAATCCGTGGGGGACCA
>JAMCZD010000144.1:11503-11977 GCA_023473405.1 Candidatus Omnitrophota bacterium | reverse complement strand
TTGATGAGTCGAAGGTGCCGGTAATTACGGCAGGCACATTCGGTGTCATGTTTGCGGTGTCCGGCTCGAGGCTGTTGGGCGGTGCGTTGAACCATTTGACCCGGCCCGGTATGCCGTCGCTGATGCCCAGACCATAGCCAAAAGTGTCTGTATAATCGAATAGGAAAACGCGGCTGGCGTTGATGACATCAACGCTGGCTACCACATACACGGAGACGCTGGCTGTCGCCAGCGAGTCCGGATTTGCCAATTGAATCCCGGAACCTCCATCGAAATGGATCACCTGATTCGCGCCGCTGGGGAAAATATCGGCCAACTGCAATTGAGGCGAACCGAGGACGGAGAGCAAGTTATGGGGGGTATCTCCGCCGGCATACCGGGCCGGGTCAAATGGTTCAACGCACCGCCCAACAGCCTCGAGCCGGACACCGCAAACATGACACCGAATGTGCCTGCCGTAATTACCGGCACCTT
>JAMCZD010000144.1:0-11493 GCA_023473405.1 Candidatus Omnitrophota bacterium | reverse complement strand
TGGTCAAGCCAATTGGTTACCGTGTGGCCATCGGATGTCGAGACGCCGGCGTCGGCGGCCAGCCAAAGGAGGCGGTCGGTTGCGGGCGGTTGGACCGAGGCGGCCGGCACCGACATTGGCACCTGAGAATTAGTGGCTACGGGATTCCCAACCAAGTCCTGAACTCCATTGACCGTCAAGGTGAAGGCTTGCGCCCCTGGTGTAATGGGCGAGGTGGTGAGGATCACCGTGGTTGGGTCGGCTCCGATCGTTGCCTGGCTGACCGTAATGCTGTTGTTTATGGCATAATTGCCCACAACGGTGGCCGTGCTCGGAGAGACCGCCTTGGAGAATATCACCAGGACTTGATTGTTCGTCATGTAGTCGCGTTTAGCCGAAAGCAGGACTGGCGGCACGGTATCCAGGATGACGGTCAAGGTCGCGTTGCTGCTGACGGCGCTGCCCAGTGCATTGCTCAGATGCGCGCCGAATTGGGCGCCTTGGTCCGCGCGGGTGACGCTGGGGATGGTGTAGGCCACGTTGGTGGCGTCCGGGATGGCCACGCCGTTTTTATACCATTGGACAGAGACGGGTGGAGCGCCATCGAAACCGACCTCGAACGAGACCGGTTGAAGTTCGTTGATCGTCTGGCTTTGGGGCTGCTCGGTAACCACCGCGGGACCGGCGCCTTGGCCAAAATACTTCCGGTTCAAGTAGGCCTCGACCAAGGCCCGTTGCGAATCCGATACCTTGGAATAGGCCAGGATTTCGGCAATATCACCCACGTAATATTGGCGATTGCCCTGGAGATAGCCGACGGTTAATTGTGTGTCAGAAGCGTAGGAGAGGTTGATTCCCACTTCCGAGCCGACTTCGACGCTGTTTATGTACATCTTTTTGATGCCGCCGGCGATCGAGTAGGAAGCGGTAATCAGGACCGGTGTAAGTTCGGTCAACTGCGCTCCATCAGGTTCCATGCTGGCGGGTGGGGCCGTGAACCACTTCACGCGGCCTGGTATTGTATCGCTGATTCCGATGCAATAACCAGCCACATCGCGATAATTGCCGAGCATGACCCGCATTGTATTGATCGCGCTAACGCTGGTGACGATGTAGAAAGTCATATTGGTCATCCGCATGTCGGCGACGTTGTCCAGGTTAAAGCCCGAAGCGCCGTCAAAGGTGATTACCGGGTGAGGGCCGTTGGGGAAATAACTGGCCTGTGTAAGCCTTGGGGTGCCGATGGCGGTTCCGTTCTTGGGTGGATTACCGACTTGATGGTCTGCCCAAGTGGAGACCACGCCACTGGCATTGGCGGTCACACCCAGATCGGCCCGGAGCCATAATTTAAGATTGGCGGTTGGCACGGGGGCAGTCGGGTCCGGAACGGCCACACGGTGTTGCGAGTTGGCGGCGATAGTGTTTCCGACCAAGTCTTGAATTCCGTTCACGGTCAGCGTGTAGTCCGGGCCATAGGTGATCGTCGAGGTGGTCAATAGAACAGTGTCGGGGGTGGATCCCATGGCCGCTTGGTTGACTGTTATCCCGTTGTCGATGGCGTAATTGGACGCCACGGTTGCCGTTGCGGCGGAGACTGCTTTGGAGAAGACGACGGTTACGAGGTTGGAATTGACCACGTCGCGATCGGCGGAAAGGAGCGTGGGCGGTGTTGTGTCGGGAATCACGCTTAAAGTGGCGTTTGTGCTGGTTATCGTCCCGGTGGCATTGCTCACGATTACACTAAATTGTCCGGCATCGTTTCGGCTTACACTTTGAAGCGTGTAGTATGGGTCGTTGGCGTTAGGTATGGCCACCCCGTTTCTGAACCAAAAATAGCTGAGGGGCGGCTCGCCGTCCGCGTTTACGCTAAAGGTCACCGGGGTCAGTTCGTTTATCTGCTGTGAAAACGGTTGCTTGGCAAAAGCTACAGGCCCGGTGGGTTGGGTGAAGTATTTCTGATAGATGTAGGCCTCGACCGCCAGTCGCTGGGCATCGGAAGCCGATGAATAAGCCAAAATTTCGGCAACATCGCCTATCAGGAATTTGGAAAGAACGGCCGGTTCCCCGGTTTCCTGCTCACCCGATGCCGGGTAAACTCCCTGGGCACCCACCGCCAGGGCGCTGAAGGTTGCATAATTCAGCGTTATCCCTGATGAGTCACCGATCATGGCGCCGTTGAGGAACATTTGCTTCCGCCCGTTTTGAAAGGTTCCCTCGATCAGGGCGGGCACGTAAAAGCCAAGGTCGCCGGCTGCCGGTTCCATGTTATCGCCGGGATAACCGGTATACCATCGCGCTCGACCAGACGTGGTATCGCTGATGCCCAGGGCGAAACCAAATGGGTCTCGCATGTCGGCGAGAAAGATGCCAACCGTGTAGGTATTATCGACACTGCCTACGACATACACACTAATCGCGGGTTTCTGGAGGTCGCTGCGGTTAGTTAAGACTATGGCTGATTGGCCATCGAAAGCAATTACCGGTCGGGGGCCAACTGGGAAGTTTTGATTTGTCGTCAGGACTGGTATGCCCTGCCCGATTCCATCGTGTTTTACCCCGGGGGCTTGGTCTGCCCAAGCCTGGACTGTTATCCCATCCTGGGCGGTTGTCACCCCCGTATCGGCGCTGAGTTGCAGCTTCAGGTCTTGGGCGGGTGGTTGAACGGCCAATGCCGTATTGATACTTGTCAAGTTCGCCAACGCAGCGAGTGCTGCGGCAACGAGCGTGTAGGTGAATTTCATGCTGGTTCTCCTTTGCTATTGAATCCGTTTTGCCTGGACGCCGCCTCTCTCTGGCGATCCCGTCGATGCATGGTCTCGGGCCGGTCTTCGGCCACTATTTCCACAAAAAAACCACCCCTCTTTTCGAGGGCGGCTTCAGGATTTGTCGGCTTGCCCATACCAGATTCGCATCGGCAAAACGGTCTTAAGTTTGGCTGTCGGATTACACTACTACCGCTGAGAATGAACAACCACGTCGGATTATACCGTCCATTTTCGACAGAATTTCTCCTTTTTTCCATAATTTCGATTGCGGCTATCGCCAGGGAAGAGAGACTGCGATCTCTTGATGGCAAGTAATAAAAGAGACGAGCCCTTTGCGGGGGGGGGGGGCAGAGCGATGTCGCGCTATGCGCCGGGCGGGATTCGAGGAAATGCGAAGCGCCGGCAGAGCGAAGATGCTGCCGGCGCTTCTGGGAGCGAAGGTCTATTTCAATTCAGATTGGGAGGAGCTAGGCGGTTTCGTTTTTGACAGGGTTGGTGAGTGCCCCGATCTTCTCGATCTCAATCGTTATAGTGTCACCGGGTTTGAGCCAGCGCGGTGGTTTTTGGGCCATACCGACTCCGTGGGGTGTGCCAGTCAGGATGACGGTGCCGGGGACGAGCGTGGTGCTGCCGCTCAAGAACTCGATGAGGGCGGGCACGTCGAAGATCATGTCTTCGGTGTTCCAATTCTGCATCACGGCGCCGCTGATCGTGGTTTTCAATTGAAGCCGGTTTGGGTCAGGTATTTCGTCGGTGAGGGTAAGGCATGGTCCCAAGGGGGCGAAGGTGTCGAAGGTTTTTCCGCGGCACCATTGCGAACCCCCTTTCTTGATCTGCCAATCCCGGGCGCTGACATCGTTGGCGCAAGTGTAGCCAAGGACATACTTCAAGGCGGCATCGCGACGGACATTTTTGCAGGTTTTGCCAATGACCACCGCCAACTCGCCTTCATAGTCTACTTCGGAACTCGGAAGGGCGGTGGGGATCAGGATGGGATCGCCCGGGTTCTGCACGGCATTTACGCCTTTCATGAAAAGAACCGGAAACTGCGGCGGGGTGACCCCGCCTTCCTCGGCGTGGCGGCGGTAATTCAAACCGATGCACAAGAACTGGGAAGGTTCAACGGGGGCGAGTAGTTTGCCGATGGAAACGGTTTTTCCAGTGACGCGGAAGTCTCCGTATAAATCACCCTCGACCAGCCGGGCCGAGCCATCAGGTTGTTGCGCCGCAATTTGCACTTTGCCTTGGGTATCCAGGAAACGAATAATCTTCATAGTATTAGAATTCTCGAGTTAAGCTTTGCCGCAGATCAAAAGTCAAACTCGCGTAAAAGGAAACAAAAATGTTGCAGCCAGCCGCGGCAACGGGGCTGATGACGGGGCGTGCTCAATCCCACTGTCTGGGGAGTACGTTGGCGTCCGGGCCAGATTGCGAGGAGGAACCGGGCGAGTCGCCTGCTTGCCGCGCCGGCAAGGATGCCCGCGCTATTTTGCCACCGGCCCTGCCAGGGCAAGATTTGCGCTTGGGGATATTCGAGGTGGGACGCGCACCAGCGAGATGAAAACCGCCCCCAGCAGGTAGCAGGACGCCAAGAACAGCAGGCATATCTGGTTGGCGACCCCCCGATCTCGTAACCAGCCGACAACTGGCGAACCGATGAAACCCGCCAGATTGGCGCACATGTTGATGAATCCAATTGTTACGGCGGCCGCTGATTCGGTGAGGGTCAGCGTTGGCAAGACCCAATAGGGGGTAATCCAGAAGTACGCCGCCAATCCGGTCAGGCACAGCCAGAACATTACCCAGGCAAATGACTGGCCCGGTATGGCGCTCATGGCCAGGAATACCGCGGTCATGGCCATGCTCCCAGCGCAATGCCACTTCCGCTCGCCGGTCCGATCCGACGATTGGCCGGACCAATAAACGGACAGCAATCCCAGGGCATAAGGCAGGGTAGTCCACGCTGCCGCGCTCGAGGGACTTCCGCCCGAAAGACTTTGAATCGTGGTGGGGAGCCAGAAAAGGAAGGCGTAACCGCCAATGTTCGTCGCGCATATTCCCAGCGCCAACCACCAGACATTTGGTTCCCGCAATGCCTGGATCAAGGCGGATCGCCGCGCAGCCTGTTTCTGTTTCTGTTTCTGTTTCTTTTCCTGTTCAAGGATGTTCTCGATGCACTGCCGTTCTTCGGCGGTGAGCCAACGGGCATCGCGCGGGTGGTCGGGAAGGTAAAAGAACGTGGCGATGCCCAGCACCATCGCCGGGCACCCTTCCAAAATGAACATCCATTGCCAGCCCGCCAGCCCGAGCCAGTTGGCCTTCAGCAGCAACGCCGATATCGGCGCCCCCAGAGCCAGGCTGAATGGCACCGCCACAAGAAGTCCAGAAAGCGCCCGCGCCCGGTCCCGGCCGGCGAACCAATGGGTGAAGTAAACGATGATGCCGGGAAAGAATCCCGCCTCGGCTACGCCCAATAGAAAACGCGCCCAGTAGAACTGGCTGGGCGTCCGGACCAGGGCGATCAAAGTCGCGCATATTCCCCACGTGACCAGGATTCGCGCGAACCACTTGCGCGCGCTCCAACGTTCAACCAGCAGCGCGCCTGGGATTTCCAGGAAAAGATAGCCGATGAAGAAGATGCCAAAACCGGTGCCGAAGACCTCTTCCGAGAATTTCAGGTCCTTGGCCATGGCCAATTTGGCGAACGATACGTTTGCCCGGTCCAGGTAGGCTACGATGTAAAGCCCAAATACAAAGGGCAAAATGCGCCAGGCAATTTTTCGCCGGGTGTTTTCATACTGGTCATTGTTGGTCGTGTAAGAAGACATATTTCTCGCTTCGATTCTTGATGATCTGGGGTGATTCGGCGCCGCTCTGGATTTGATCGCCAACAGCCAATTTTTCGATTCTCAATGCTCGAATCATGCTCAGTCGCAGCACTGGTCCGAGGCTCTGCCTCACCAGTCGTCATTGTTTAAGCTGGAGGTGCACCAACTGATGCCCATTGGCCGGAACCCGCACGGAAAGGCAGACGTCCGTTCCCGGGGCAAACCAAAGGGCGCCTTCGACCGCCAGAGGGCCTGGTGGGAGACCGATGTCCCGAGGTTGGAAACGTATTTCCCGTTCCACCTCGGCCTTGGCAAGATTGAACACGTCAATAATACATTCCCCTCGGTCGGGCAAGGTATGGGCGTGAACGGTCTCGCCCAATCCATAAAAAACGCCTTGCGTAAAGAACGGCTTAAAGCGCATGTACTCGCGCATGGCGGTCTTCTGCGCCTCCCATATTTTTATATCGGCAGACTTACCGCCGACTCCCAGGTGCCGGCAGGTGCTGGCGTACCACCAGAACATTTGGGCCTGATCATTGTCCTTCCGAAGGTCAATATGCAGGTAGATTGGGATGCTGTAGGCCAGGTTGACGTAATAAAGCGACATGGCGCGCCGGCTGTAAAGGTCATCCAACGGCTCGTTCATGAATTCGTATCCCCACAGCTCGTCAAATGAACCGGGTTTTCCATGCAAGAGATAGGTGGGAGTGTAGCGCGGTGTTCCCGGACCGGTCATGGGATCGTGCTGCTCGATAAGGACGTTCGGGTATGCCTTATGAACACCCCGCAAGAGACGCGGAATTGCCTCCAAATGCTCCTGGTGTGTCAGCGGCACGGAATGACCGTGAGCCTGGTCCCAGCACGGTTCGAACCAGGAGCCATCGAACATCAGGAAATAAGCCCCGTTTCGGCACAGCTCCAAAAGCCGTTGGAGTTTGATATCCAGGTAAACCGAAGAGGCCGTGCAGAGCAAATCGGTCCGCTTGCCCTGCTGGTTCATGCACCGGGTCTCGATTGGGTAACTCTGCGGGTCCGTCCACGGGGCAAGCGGGGTATGCAGGGCCAGGTGATTGAGGTCAAATTTCTCCTTGAGCCAACGGACAAAATCCTTTTCGTCCCCCAGGCGGTTGGTTGCCCACAAGGTGGACCCGAAAGAACTGTCCCAGCCAGGGTCCAGGTAGAGGCATTCGCATCCCAACTCGTGGGCGATTTTGGCTTCTCCTTCCATGGCGGCACGACCATAAGGCGCCGCGCCGTTATCGTAGAGTTCATTCCAATGCACAGGTGGATTGAATCCCGGCGGGGTGATGTGACCCTCGCGGTCCATAAACCGGCGGAACTCGCAAAAGGCCCCTTTCCATCCGCCGTCGACCACCTGGTATCGGGTCGTGCCGAACGTAAAACTTGAACCTGGCGCCAGGGAAGCGGCTCCCTCGGGATCGCCCATTTTCCAAATACCTGCTCCGCCAAACCGTAACAGCGTTTGGTCTTTTTCGCGGTTTGGTTCCAGCAACGACCATTCCATGGCGTTCGGATTGTATTTGATTATGAGCAGAGTTGAATGTCCCTCGCACCACGCCCAGCCTTCCGACCCCCATATCGGCGTGTTGACCCGGGCATAAATGGGATTTCGCGCGGTGCTGTACCAGTTCGTCTTCGTGGCGAGGTCCGAAAAACTGTAGTCGCACCATTCTCCAGTTTCAGTTTGGACCCGGTAGGGGATGGCGCTGAACCGGGCATCGGCCATCCGGGGAGCCCATTGTTCACCATCTCTTACCCGTTTGCTCA
Source organism: Candidatus Omnitrophota bacterium (assembly GCA_023473405.1). Lineage (GTDB taxonomy): Bacteria > Verrucomicrobiota > Verrucomicrobiia > Limisphaerales > UBA1319 > JAMCZD01. The sequence goes on along the minus strand of JAMCZD010000144.1, from coordinate 4,130 downwards.
TGCCGCAGATAAAATGGGGATTCCGGAGCACGTTGGTGCCGGTATTTCTCAGACGGATCGTCTCATTCAAAACGCCCGGTTCTCGCGCCGGCGCTTCCCAAGTCTGGCGGATTTCCAGACTCCCCTGCTGGGCCGTCAAGACCACGGAAATGCTCCCTCCTGGTCTCTTGCTGATCTCCGGCGACTCGACCAACTGCGGAAATCCGCCTCCCGGCCATTGATAATCAGCGTCGGCATAAGCCATCCCCGCCGTGTTGTCCACCAACGACCATGGATCGAGTCCATCCCGCGTCTTGATACGTAGCGTCAACGATCCATTGCGCAACAGGATGCCGCCGCCATCGCGGTCATAATCAATGGACGGAGGGAATAAATTCGTGGGCGAGCTCGACATAGCCGGCGCAGTGGGACAGCCGGCCAGCCACGCGGCGATTGGAAACAGGATCAAAGCAGCTGTTTTCATTAGCAAAAAGCAGTTTGGCAGCGACCCTAGTGTGGTGTCCCTGAAATAGCTATATATTTGTTGCGCTGCACCCTGGTACGGTCGAGCTGCTGCTCGATCCATTCTGAGCTGATCGTTGCTGGCATGCACCGATAAGCGGGGCTTTTTAGGGGAGCGGCCAAAGAGCAGACTTGCAAAAGGCGCATTCTATTGCAGCTTTAAGAGCCAAAGACAACCGATTCTAAATGCAATTATTGGGAAACAAACCAATCCGGGTGCTGCTAGTCGAAGACGACGCCGCGTCGGCCCGATTGTTGCAGGCACGCCTGTTCAAACTGCCGATGGCGCGGTTCGAGTTGGTGTGGACTGGGAAGCTCGAAGCAGCCCTGGAACGGCTCAACCAGGAGCCATTTGAAGCGGTGTTGCTCGACTTGTCGTTGCCGGACAGCGATGGATTGGACACCTTCGCTCGAGTGCATTCACAGGCCCCGACCGAGCCTATCATTGTATTAACCGGTCTCGACGATGATTCGACGGCTTTGGAGGCGATCCGGCTGGGGGCGCAGGATTATTGGGTAAAGGGAGAAGCCGGTGTCAAAACGCTCGCGCGTATAATCCTGTACGCGATCGAGCGCAAACGCGCAGAAGAGGTGCTCCGGGAGAGCGAACAGCGATACAAACACCTGCTGGAGCTTACCACCGATTATATTTTTACCACCACCGTGAAGGACGGCCAGGTAGTCTCCACGTCGCATAGTCCTGCCTGCCTGGCCGTGACCGGCTATACGAGCGAGGAATACGCGGCAGACCCGGTTCTATGGTATCGGATGGTCCATGAAGAAGACCGCCCGGCCGTCGTTCAGCAGGCCGCGCAGGTGTTGGCTGGCAAACCGGTCGCACCGATCGAACATCGCATCCACCACAAGAATGGCTCGATCCGATGGGTGAAGAACACGACCGTCCCGCGCAAGGATGATCGCGGACGCGTCATTGCCTGCGACGGTTTGATTTCGGATATCACGGAACGTATTCGGCTGCAAGAGGAGCGCGAGCGCAGCCGGCAAGCCCTGGTTTCAGCACTGAAAGACCTTCAAAACTCGCACCGGGAGCTCAAGGCGGCCCAACTCCACCTGATCCAAGCGGAGAAAATGGACTCGGTGGGGACCCTGGCGGCCGGCGTGGCCCACCAAGTCAAGAATCCTCTGCAAATACTGCTCCTGGGCGTTCGTTACCTTGCCAATAACCTCAGCACAAGCGATGAACGGATCAATACCATCCTCACCGACATGCGAAAGGCGGTCACGCGCGCCGACAACATTATTCGCGGATTACTTGAATTCTCGGCCTCGAACCAGTTGGCCATCAAGGCCACCGACATCAACGAGGTGATCCAGCAAGCCCTGTGGCTGGTCAATTATGAACTGGCGGCCAATCGCATTCGCCTGGTAAAGGAGTTGGCTCCACACCTGCCCGCGCTCTCGTTGGACAAGATCAAAATGGAACAGGTGATCATCAACCTGGTAATGAACGCCATCCAGGCAATGCCCCAGGGCGGTTCATTGACGGTCAAGACCGCCGTTGCACAGTTGCCACAACTCCATCCACATCTCCTTGAGCGAACCGGTTCCGGCCTCAAGTCCGGTGACACGGTCGTGATGGTCACTATTGAAGATACGGGTCCCGGAATCCCCGAGGACGCACTTACCAAGATTTTTGATCCGTTTTACACCACCAAACCGCCGGGCAAAGGCACCGGATTAGGCTTGACCGTGGTGAAGAAAATCATCGAATTGCACGGCGGCTTGGTGGACGTGAGAAACTGTCCGCAGGGCGGTGTTCAGGCAAACCTTTTTATCAAGCCCCAATCGAATTAAGTGTATGAGAAAAAAACGCATCCTCGTCGTGGATGATGAAGCCAGTTTCACCCGACTGGTCAAATTCAACCTCGAAGCCACCGGTAATTACGAGGTCCGCGAGGAGAATTGGGGCGACCGCGTCCTGGCGGCGGTGAAGGATTTCAGTCCCGACCTGATCCTGTTGGACATCATCATGCCCGGCGAGGACGGCGGCGAGGTGGCCGCAAAATTGCAGGCTCATCCCCATTGGCAACGGATTCCCCTGGTGTTTCTCACCGCGGCGGTAAAAAAGGAGGAAATCGGTTCGAGTGGCGGGCGGATCGGCGGCTTTGCTTATCTGGCCAAGCCGGTCGACATGGAAGAGCTGATTCATTGCATCGAGCGAAATGTGTCCGCTTGAAATAATCTAATTCGAGCCTAATATGAATGGACTCATGGCCGATATTCATGGCATCAAATTGAGGCAATTGCATGGCCGGTTGGGTGAGATTGTATATCAGCTCACCAGGGTGCAGTTCTTTCCGTTGCCAACCACTCAGGTCTGGCGCCCGGCTGTCAATGCTTATCGTTGCCACGAATGCATCGCCGTATGCGTCGATCTGGCAGGAATCGATCAATCCTCGATCCAACTGCGGGTGGAGCCCCGCCGGATGTGGATCAGTGGCCGGCGCCAGCCGCCTGAACCGGTCGGCAGCCGGCGGCAGTTCCTGCAAATCCTGGTTATGGAAATCGATCATGGCCCCTTTGAACGTGAAGTGTCCTTTCCTGTGGATGTCGATCCCACCCGGGTAATTGCCGAATCGCGCAACGGCTTGCTCTGGATATATCTGGAATATCGCTCTGAGGCTTGATCGTTTCACCTTGAACAAGGCAAATCGAACGGAGGCGGACTGTGACAACACCTGACCTGGCAGATTTGTTCAAAGACATCGAGAAATCGGACTCGACACCTTCGTCCGAAAACGCCGTGGAACATGGCCAGCGGGAGCCGAACGAACCCGTCATCCCGCCGGTCTTGCCGGTCCTGCCCTTGCGCGGCCTGGCGGTGTTTCCCGGCACCGTGGTGCCCCTGAACATCCGCCGCGCCACCTCGCGCAAGATGTTGGATGAATGCCTCCCCCAAAGCAAGATCATCGCCCTGGTTGCCCAACACCATCCCGAACAGGAGTCTCCCGGCCCCGATGACCTCTATAAGGTCGGTGTCGCGGCCATGGTGCTCAAATTGCTGCGCCAGGCCGAGGACACCCTGTTGGTGGTGGTCCAGGCCCTGCAGCGAATCGCCGTCCGCAAAATCCTTGCCACTGATCCATACATCAAAGCCGAAGTCGAGGTTTTGACCTCCACCGCGCCGCCCGCCGACGACAAACCATGGGAAGCCGCCGTAAAAAATTTGCGCGAGACCTCGCTCAAATTGATCCAGCTAACCCCCGATGTTCCCGAGCAGGTCCAGATCGTTATCATGAACCTCCAGGACCCGGGACAGTTGGCCGATTTCCTCGCCGGTAATCTAAGCCTCGATTTGGCCCAAAAACAGGACTTGCTCGAAGAACTGGATACTGTCAAACGCGTTCGATCCGTTCAGTTGCGGATCAATAATCAGCTCGAGATCGCCCAGCTCCAGCAGAAACTACAACAGGACGTCGCCGCCCAAATCTCCGATACCCAGCGCCGCGCTTATTTGCGCGAACAGGTCAAGGCCATCCAACGCGAACTCGGCGAACAAGGCGAGGGTACCGAGGAACAAATCGCCCAGCTCCGCAAGCGCCTCGAAGAAAGCAAGCCCCCCAATGAGGTCACGGCACAAGCCGAACGCGTTTGACAGTATCCAGTTC
>JAMCZD010000533.1 GCA_023473405.1 Candidatus Omnitrophota bacterium | reverse complement strand
TACGACGGGGCGGGCGAGGAGCGGTCTTATGATCGGGCCGCCCGCCTTGGTCCCATTATTCCGGTGAACAAAGACACGGTCGCGACCAACGATGACCTCGTCATTGCCTGGTATCACACCAATACTGTCACCGGGATCGCCTGGCCCGATGAACCGGTGCGTTACCGCGCCGCCTGGCCCACGAACGTCGAAACACTGGTCATTGCCAGCGGCGTGGGCTCCGGACCGCTTAGCTCGGTGACATATCCCTCCCCTCGACTCTACAACCAGCCTGACCCGGATTTGCCGGGCTTTAATCCCAACGAGGAACATGCCGCCCTCTATGGCGACACCCTGTATGCCTTGCGCAACGACCTGAATGATATCCTCGGCTATTCGGAACCGTACGTTCTGCTCAAATATCGAAACCCAACCACCAGCGAGTGGCAAATGAAAGTCTATCGCGTGGTGGCCGAGAACGACCTCTATAAGTTCATTTATCCCGGCGAGGCCGGCCAGGAAATTCAGCTCCTGCCGCCATTGAGCTTTTTAACCTTGTGCGGAAACAGCAACTACGTTGTCTCCGGTCCCGGTTTCAAGGACTACCTGGGCAGGTTATATGCCCGCGCCGCGGGTCCGGAAAATGGCGGCACCAACGTGATCACCCGCTACTTTTATCCGTTACTACCCGAATTCTACTATGACCTGGACCATGATGGGGAGCCGGACCGTGCCTTGGATTCGCCAGTGCCCTGGCTCGACCGGCGCGCCGGCACGATCGGCATTCCCTTGAGCATTACCAACCAGATCACTTGGCCTGCCGATGTCCACGCACTCCAAATCGGCGAAACCCTGTTCAATGCGAAATACGGTTTGCCGGGGATTCGGTCGTTTGCCGATGCCGCGGTCATTTTTGATGAAGGCAACCCATACGACACCAATGCGGTCAACTCGCTGGTTCGGTTGTTCGATCCGCTCAGTGAACGAACCATCCAACTGCGCCCAACCGGATCCACCAATTACCTGACACGCAATGGCTATAAGGTGTATTTCGTGGATAAGAACTACAATTTGTTGACCGAGTTGTCGGCGGCCGGCGTTTCCACCGCCATCCTCGAGGGACGAACCGTGTTCCCGGACTTGCCTTACGCAATTCGTTCGCGTCTATTCTACGACCCCCTGAACAAGAACCTTGCTTTTGGGGGTCTGCTCGATGAATCCGAGGAATACGGTGGCGAGAATAACCCCCTATTGCTGATCAACGTCCTCAGCCCGCGCGAGCGCGACCGCATCAAGCAGCTCGATGGTGATCAACCGGAGGGGGTCCAGACCACTTTCGACAGAATCCTGGATGCCCTTTACGATCTTTGTCGGAATCCCAATCATCTCGACCTGGACCACAATGGCGTGGTTGATACGAACCTGCTCGTCGGCCTTGTCCAGGAAATCGCCACCAATGGCATTCCCCCCGTTGTCACAACCAATATCGTCCATGAAAAGTTCGGTGACCTCCACAAGGCCCTCACCGCCGGGCCCGGCACCGGAAGCGGTTATGTGACGATTGCCGAGAATAATGATGCGCGACTGAACGGATTGCCTGTAACCCTGCATGTGCTACGGGTTACCAATCAGATTTACCTTGGCGACTTGAAGGTGCTCAAACCGGATAATGTATTCGATGAAAAATTGACGATCCGCCATAGCGCCGATTTTGCCGGCGAACCACAACGTTTCGAGTTCGAATGGTACTACAAACCGTTCAATGACTATGCCGAGGGCACCAACCTGCCCCTGGTCGTGGCCTCGGGTGAAATCAACCAGTTAAACGGCTGGATTCCGTTCATGGGAATTCCCTCGGGAATCAACGGTTACAACGATATTACCATTGGCGAGAAAGGCGGTCCGGCCCTGTCCAGCCTGTTGACCCTTGCCGATAATTGGTTCATCTGCCGCTACCGTGGATATACCATCGACGGGCAAACACCCTGGAGCGGTTGGGTGGGAGCCATCGGCGGCGGCCAGGCCCAGCTCGCCGAGGGTTGGATCAAACGGGTGATCTACGGGCTAAACCCGTTCGAGGCGCGCACCGATGCCTTTCACGAATCGGAAGCGGTGACCTTTGCCAGCATGTTGCAGCAAGCCGGCCCGCGCTATGAAGGGGATATCGCTTTCAATCCCAGCGCCGCCAACCTGAACAACATCGGCTTGATCGAGGCCTATGAAACCGTCCTGCATCGGGGCAAGTCCCTCAGCATCGACGGCATGCCGGCGGTGAATTATGGCCCGGCCAATAATGCCCTGCTCTTGGCCGCCGGACGCATCGCAGATTTCTACGTGCTATTGGGTAATGAGGCTTACGCCGATGCCGCCGACCCGACCATTGGGTTTCGCACCGATGCCGCCGGGTATGGCACCCTGGCGCCTTGCATCTTCACTTTCCAAAACCAACTCGATTCGCTGCTGGAAGAAGAATTGACCCTCCTCCGCGGACGTGATGATCATTCCGCCACCGTGCGGCGCCCGTCAGTGTATAATCGACTGTTTTGGAATTTCACCAAGGACGACGGTGAAGTTGCCTATGCCCAAACCTACAACATTACGGATCAAAACGCCGACGGCTTTATCGACGTGAATGATGCGTCCATCATGTATCCCCAGGGCCATGGCGATGCCTGGGGCCATTACCTGACCGCTCTCACCAAATACTACGACCTGCTCCGCAATACCAACTTCACCTGGGTCGCCCGCTCCGAGGCCATGCTCCTCGCCGGTGTCCCCGTCGAAGTGGATTACCTGGATGAAAGAAAATTCGCTCGCGCCGCCTCCGCCAAGGCAAAGACCGGCGCCGAGCTGGTCGACCTAACCTATCGATACAATTACGTGGACGATCCCGCCGGCCAATGGCAGGGTTACAAGGACACCGATACAGACCGCGCATGGGGGTTGTCCGAATGGGGCCATCGCGCCGGCAGCGGTGCCTATTTCGACTGGGTCATGGCCAATGCCATCCTGCCGTCCGTCGATCCCGATACCAACCATTCCGGTATCACCAAAATCGACCGCACCACCGTCTCCGAAATCCAAGAAATTGCCGCCGAATACGAGGCCGTGCAAAGTCAAATCGATAAGGCCGACCGGGGATTGAATCCGCTCGGCTTGGTCAAGGGTGTCGTTCCGTTTGATATCGATCCAACCCAGATTTCCACCAACAAAACCCACTTCGAGCAAATCTATGATCGTGCCATTGAGACGATGAAGAATGCCGTCATGGTCTTCAACCATGCCAATCAAATGTCCCAATCCCTGCGCAGCTTGCAGGACTCGGTGAATGCATTCTCGAGTAACACCCTCCAACAGGAACAGGATTATAAAAACCGGCTGATCGAGGTTTTCGGCTATCCTTACGCGGGTGACATTGGTCCCGGCGGCACTTACCCTTCCGGTTACGATGGGCCTGACATTTATCATTACATGTACGTCAATACCCTCGAACTGAACGGTGACACCGCCCCGCCTAACCAAACCTTTACAGGTTACTATGCTCGCCTGTTCACCCTCGACCGCGATCCCGATTGGGGCGCCATAAATTATGATCCTTTCTATTTCCCAGCGGACCTGCCCCAAACCTCGAGCAACCGGTTGACCAACGAAATACTCCAGGTCAATTTCCCGTTCAGCGCCGCAGACTTCGGTTTTACCGCTCCCACCGGTTGGGGCCAGCGCCGGGCGCCCGGCGAGATCCAAATGGCGCTCTCGGAACTGGTGCAGCAGCAGGCGCGGCTCAAGCAAGCCCGATTGAATTATGACAACCTGTTGCAACAGATCGATGATATCATTACCCTATTGCAAATCAAGTATAATGTCGAGGCCGAGAAGGTCAGGATTCGGGACGAGAATCACATTACCTCTGCCGCTCTATCCGCGGGTGTGCTGACGGCGCGGCGTATCCAAAAGGTTTTGGCGGATAAGATCGACAAGGTCGAGCAGATTTCTTACGTGAGTCTGGAGATGGTCCCCAAGATACAGGGGATGGCCTTCGACGTTACGGCCCCTATCCGGGGCTCAATAAGGAACTTGGGCTTGGCCGCCAAAACGGGCTTGAAGGTGGGCGAGATCATAGCCGATACTGCCGCGGAAGCGGGGGTACTGGCCAAGGACGCGGTTGAACGAGCGACCAACTTCCGCCTCGATAAGGCGGATGTGCCTTACGAGATTGCCCAAATCTTCAATCAACTCGAGGATCTTTTCCGTCAGGAAGCCGGTTTGCGGATCGAGGCATTCAACCAGGCGGAGGAAGTGGAACAATCGTCCGGTAAATACCAAGCGGCCTTAGCGAAAGGCCTGCGCCTGTTGGAGGAGCGGGTTGCCTTCCGTAAGAGCGCCGCCGCAAGCACCCAGGCCAGCCGCTACCAGGACATGACCTTCCGGATCTTCCGAAATGACGCCATTCAGAAATATCGGGCCCAGTTCGACCTGGCGGCGCAATATGTCTTTTTGGCTGCGGTGGCTTATGACTTCGAGACTCAATTGCTCGGCGGATCGAGCGGGGCCGGTCGCGAGTTTCTCACCGACATTGTTCGCCAGCGAAGCCTGGGCGAAATGGAGAATGGCGTGCCCATTGCCGGTCGACACGGTTTGGCGGACCCCCTGGCCAGGCTCAGCCAGAATTTTAACGTGCTCAAAGGCCAACTCGGTTTCAATAATCCACAAACCGAGACCGGTCGTTTCTCGTTGCGCGCGGAATTGTTCCGATTGAAGGACAGTTCAGACGCGGAATGGCGTGCAGTTTTGAAAAATCACGTGGTTGCCGACTTGTGGGACCTGCCGGAATTCCGGCGCTATTGCCGGCCATTCGCGCCCGAGTCCGCCGGTCCGCAACCGGGATTGGTCATTCGTTTTCCGACCACGATTACCTTTGGTTTGAATTTCTTCAACTGGCCCCTCAGTGGCGGTGACAGCGCTTACGATCCTACCCTGTTCGCCACCAAAGTCCGCTCGGTCGGCGTCTGGTTCAAGGACTACAATGGCACTGGCCTTTCCATGACACCACGCGTTTACCTGATACCCGCCGGTGCGGATATACTGCGGTCGCCCTCGGGCCAGAACCTCGAGACCCGCGAATGGCGCGTGGTCGATCAGAAAATTCCCGTGCCATTCCCTATCGGTTTCTCGAGCTTGAATGACCCGGCCTGGATTCCTCTCAACGACTCGCTGGGCGAGACCTATGCAGACATCCGGCGTTTCTCGAGCTTCCGCGCCTACCATGACAGCGGCAGTTTTAATGCGGCGGAAACCATCAGCGACAGCCGCCTCATTGGCCGCTCGGTGTGGAATAACGACTGGGTGCTGATCATCCCCGGAGGCACATTCCTGAATGATGCCAACGCCGGGCTGTTAAAGTTCATCGATACCGTCTCGGACATAAAGCTCTTTTTCCAAACTTATTCCTACTCCGGAAACTAATACCGAAGGCAGACGATTGTTCCCATGACTTTCAACCCCAATCCGCGCTTATGAATGCATTCTCATTTGCGAGATCATTGCTGCCAGCATTGCTTCTCCCTTTCCTTCTCCCGCTTGTTCATGGCGAAATACCCGAACCCGACAACCTGGTCTATGGCACGATTATGCTGGGGACCAACCAGGTGACCGCCGCCGACACGGGTATATCTGTCGAAGCACGCCGCACTCCAACCTCTCCCGCCATTGCAGGCTATCAAATGGGGGCAAACCCATCCGCCGGCGATTTCTATTCTCTCCACATCAGCTTGGAGTCTTTGCCGCCCATTACCGATCCATCCGCCTGCGAAACCGACACCCTGCTTTACCTCGTGGTCACCGATTCCACCGGCGTCCGCGACCAAAAGACCTTTATCGTCGGTGACCGCGGCCAGGTTACCCGGCTCGATTTCGGCTGGATTGACACCGACGACAACGGCTTGAACGATGAGTGGGAGAGGCAATTCTTTGGACAATTGGGAATAGACCCCTATGCCGATCCCGATAGCGATGGGAGAAACAACTTGATTGAGGCCCAGGCCGGCACGAATCCACTGCTGGCCGATACGCCGCATCCGGCTGACCGGAGCCCATGCGATTACGCCATCGATATTGACGAGTTGACGACTTTCGCGTTGGCCTGGAAAACCGGCCAACCCTGGCCGGAGGAACCAACGAACATCCCCTTGGATTATGTGACTCGAGCAGGTTACTTGTGGAAGAATGGCGAGCATTACCTGCAGGACCTCGTCATGGCCTCGAGTCCGCCGTTGTGGTGGACCAATATCGTTTCTTCAGCACCGCTCAACTCGGTGGGACAGGCGCTGCCGAGCCTCTCTGCTTTTTCATTGAACAGGTCGAGCGCCGGCTCGACCCCAACCGCCCTGGTTGCCCAGCCGCCGCTGCGCCACCCTGATACTTCGAACCAGGTTAATTGCAGCCTGCCACCCGTGTTCAATCCCGGCGAACCGGTCCGGATCACGCTGGCGATGCAACCTGAATCCGGCGCCACCGCTTACGGTCTCGAGGCACAAGTCCCATTCGATTGGCAAATCATGGCCATCAGCGACGATGGACAGTTTGATGCTACCAACCAGAAAATCAAATGGGGACTCTTTTTCGATCCAGCCGGCACCACGGTCAGTTGCGAATTGATCCCCACCGCCACGGAAGACGAGGTCAGTTTCACCGGGACTGGGTCGTTTGATGGAGTGAGTGCCCCAATAGCCGGCCAGCCGTCAATGCTCCGGGCGGGGTTGATTAAATTCCTGACACTATCTGGCTCGGCCGATCGTGGTTTCCAGGCGCGGTTAAGGGCCGAGCCGGATAAGGACTATGTCATCGAGATGTCCGTTGACTTGGCGCATTGGGAGATATTGGCGCGGGTGCGAACGTCAACGGACGGCACGATCGAGTTCATGGACGGATACCCGGGCGGAACCCGGTTTTATCGCGCCCGAACGGTGTCGCCGTAGGCTGTCCTCGCATCGAAATTGGAAGTGGAATTTAACCGATCCCATCGAACCTGCGGGTGCCGAGATGTGTGTTTTAAAGTATCAATACAACCGCTACCATCCCTCCCAAGTACGGGCAGTCGCCACGCGGCGGGTTGGCGGGCCGTGGCGCCTTTGCTCACGGATTAGCCCGCATCTCCCAAATCCCTCCACTTCGTTTTCCACTTTGTCACTCACATTGCCGAAGGCCACGCAAATTCCACGCAGTGAAAGACAAAGTCGAGCAGGCCCAGGCTTTTGCGACAAGCTCTGTTTATTGTGGCTCATCCAGTGCCTTGGACTTGGCGTTTGCGTTGCTTCGGCCCAAAACAGCGCGACGGCAAGTATGCCTTCAGAAGGTCAGCCTGGTGTGACATTTGCGGTTACCATCACAGTTGTCGCCGGCGAAGGCACAGGGGCATACGCGGTTGAGGACCAACCGCCATTAGGTTGGTCAGTCACGAATATCAATTACAATGGCCGATTTGACTCCGAAAGCTTCAAGGTAAAATGGGGGCCCTTTTTTGATCATACCTCTCGGGTTCTATCTTACCAGGTTACTCCGGCCCAAGCCAGCTCGGGCGTGACTCAGTTCAGCGGCCAGGCTTCGTTCAATGGGCTTTCCATGGAAATCAAAGGCGTTCGCCAAATCATTATGCTCGGCCCTTCGGCGCTCAACCAGGTAGTAAGCCGTTTGCCGGCTTTCTTCGTTCCCACGGTTGGATTTAGCGTGACCAACCAGGCAAGCCCGTTGCCGCAAGTGGAGGTTTATGCAGTCGAAGACATCGTGCCACCAGCCTGGACCGTCACCGGCATCAGCCACGGCGGCAACTACGATCCTGTAAATCATACAGTCAAATGGGGGCCTTTTTTTGACCATGCCGAACGCGAGCTTACTTACCTGGTTACACCCTCGATCGGCGCTACCAACGCCGCTCATTTTGATGGCTACGGCTCTTTTGATGGACTATCCGTTCCCATTATCGGGCAGCGCGATATTGCCCCGGCAACAAGCCGGGCTACACGAGCCTTGCCGGACCTCTACCAGCCATCGCTCACAATCACCGTGAATCTGGCCGTCCAACCGGCAGACGGGATTCAGACCTACGCAATTGAAGATCATCCGCCCGCGGGATGGACCGTGAGCGCAATCAATGAAGGCGGAATGCTCGATGCGTTGAATGGCGCCCTAAAATGGGGCCCGTTTATCGATCACTCAAACCGCATTTTAACCTACCAGGCAACGGCTCCGCTGACAACCGTTGGTGCAGCGGTATTCGAAGGCGTAGGATCGTTTGATGGAGTGCCAGTGCCGATTGGCGGCGATCACCTGGTGACGGAAACTGCCAGCATTGTGTGGCGCGAATTGCCCGGTCAATTCTTGCCCGGCTGCCTCCTCGCCGTAACCAACCGCGTGGTTCCATCTGAGACCGTCCTTGTCTACGCGGTTGAAGAAACCGTCCCGTCCGGTTGGACGATAAGCGAAATCAGCGATAACGGCAGCGTTGACTCCTTTGAGCACCAGGTCAAGTGGGGACCGTTTTTCGACAATCAACCGCGTTCACTCAGCTACGTCGTGACGTCTCCCGCTTCAGCCCAAGGCGTGTTTTGCTTCGATGGACGCGGCTCGTTTGACGGCAGCGGAGTCGCCATTGCGGGCCAGTCGTCCACCGAGGCAATCCATTCCGCTCAAGCCAGCGTAGTCGAGCGATTCCTTCCAGTTACGTGGCGTAGCGGACGTGTTTTGAGCGTTACAAACCGAACAACCGTGGCCTCCAACGTCAGCGTATACGCTGTGGAAGACCAGGTCCCCGAGGGTTGGACGGTTGGCAACATTAGCCACAATGGCTCATTCGATCCCAAAAGCCGGCGGGTGAAGTGGGGTCTGTTTTTCGACCACGAACCGCGGACCCTGGTCTTTGAAGTCACCCCGCCCCCTTCAACCGCCGGCTCGGTGCTATTCAACGGAAAAGGGTCATTCGACGGGGTATCCGTCGCCATCTCCGGCGCGCAATCGCTGGAAGCGGTCGTGAACCACTCGCCCGTGGCGCGGGCCGATACCCTCGAACGTGAGATGGACTCGTCCATCCGAATCCGGGTAGCCGACTTGATGGCCAACGACAGCGATTCGGATAACGATCCGCTTGAACTCAAGAGCTTGCCAAGCTTCAGCGTCTTGGGCATCAGCCTGATAATTGACCAGGGCGACATTGTCTATTCGCCGCCGGCGGGGATGAACACGGCGGATAGTTTCGACTACACCATCAGCGATGGTTATGGCGGCAGCGCCACCGCCACAGTGGCCATCCTCTCTATCCCGCCGTCGTCCGGCCAGAACATAGTCTCCATCGAGACCAGGCCTTACAACGTGATATTCCTCCGTTTTTACGGCATACCGGGGCGCACCTATTGGATCGAGGCTGCCGATAGACTTGATCCTCCCGAATGGGTAACACTTGGTTCCCGAACCGCCTCGCCCATTGGTGAGTTTAGCTTCGAGGACACTGACGCAGCAACCCATACAAACCGTTTTTACCGAACCACGAGCGCAGCACCATGAAATCTAGGCTCACATACTGCTTGTGGCATGATGCAACCTTTTGCAACCAACAAGAAAAGCGATTATGAAACCCGGAACAATCCACGTCTACCTGGCCGTCTGGCTTTGGCTGGCAGCAAATGCCGCCGCGCAAGTCCCCATCCTCTACTCATTCGACAACCTCGCGTTGTCCATCCCGGACAATAACGCTTCGGGTGTCTTTAACGAACAGACTATTCTCGGTCCGCTCGTCGGCGAGGTTAAGGTTCGGTTGGAGATCGTCGATGCGGGTCCCGAAGCACCGGCCTTCAACGGCGATTTTTACGTATATCTGCAACATGGTTCGTCAATTGCCGTCCTGTTGAACCGACCGGGACGCACCCTGGAGAATCCCAGCGGTTACGGCGATCCAGGCATGAATGTGACCCTCGCCGACAACGGCTTGAACGGAGACATTCACCAGTATCGCACCACCTTGTTTTCGGGTAATTCGGATTTGCCCCTGGGCGGGCCGTTGACCGACAGTATCAGCCTGGGTGCTTGGGCGCCCGACGCCCGAAATACCGATCCTTCCACCGTAACCGATGCCTCGGAGCGCACCGCTCCCCTAAGCGTGTTTTATTCGATGCCGGCTACCGGAAACTGGACGCTGTTCGTTGCGGACCTCAAGAGCTCAGGGCTGGGGGAGCTGCAGAGTTGGTCGTTGGAAATCACGCCATTGCCCGAGCCGGTTGATAGCGCATGGGTCGTGGGAGTGGGATTGATTTGCGTCGGTTGGTGGTTCAAATGCATTTCGAAGCACGGTCCTGCCGCATTGTTCCCGAGTCATCGCTGCCACAGTATTCGGGCCGCCTCGAGCGGGACCGCCACACCGGGGAAGCGCGGGATGACACGTGGGGTGAAATGCGCGGCCGGACGAGTGGCAGGCACCTGGGCCCGGTAAAGAAAGCCTTTGGTGGCACCGGGTAGTTCCCGGACGCGTTCCATTGGCTCGCGAATTGGGCCTTGCCTGTCAACGCCCTCAGCATATAACTCGACCGCTACTGCGTCCGGATCAAGCTCGCCCAGGAGGACCTCTAATTCAAAGAAGTGATGCGTGGCCGATGGAGTAATCGTCAGCTCGCCGAAGCGCACAGACGACCATTTCGTCTCGATATTATGCCGCCATTGGACGATTTTCATGCTCAAAGCGCATCGATCGGCCGCCCGTTTCCGGCAACTATCCAGCGCAGGCAGGTAATAGTCCTCGGTGTATTCGCGCACGGCGCGGTCGGCGGAAAAACGGGGTGTCAATCGCGCCATGCTCTCTCGCATGCGCGCCACCCATGCGGTGGGAATGCCGTTTTGATCGCGGTGATAGAACTCGGGGATGACTTCGCGTTCGAGCAGGTTATAGAGGGCCTCAGCCTCGGCGGCGTCCCACGCCGGATCATCGTCGTGTTCGCGACCGTCACCCAACGCCCATCCCACTTCGGGCGTGTAAGCCTCGGCCCACCAGCCGTCCAGTTCAGATAAGTTGATTGCGCCATTGACGAGTGCTTTCATACCGCTGGTGCCGCAAGCTTCCCATGGCCGGCGCGGCGTGTTGAGCCAGACATCTACTCCCTGAACCAGTTGTTCGGTCAGCAGCATGTCGTAATCGCTTAGAAAAACCACGTGGTCCCGCGCGTTGGTGTGCCGGACGAACTGAATCCACTGCTGAACCATGGCCTGGCCGGCGAGGTCTGCCGGGTGTGCCTTGCCGGCGATGATCAATTGCACCGGGCGTTCGGAGTCCAACAAGAGGCGCAGCAGGCGCTCGGGGTCGCGCAACAACAGGTTCGGACGTTTATAAGTGGCGAACCGGCGGGCGAAACCGATCGTCAGCGCGTGGGGATCAAAGGCATGTTTTGCTCGTTCCACCTCGTCGAGCGGGGCACCGGAGGCGGCAAGCTGCAGAGACAACCGTTTCCGTGCAAACTCGATGAGCGCCTGGCGCGAGTTGTGGCGCAATTGCCAAAGCTGGGCATCGGGTATCCGGCGGATATCGCGTTCGAGTGTTTCCGTTTTCCCCAACCAACGTTCCTTGCCGCACGAAGCCATCCATAAAGCATCCGCAGTTGCCGAGTCCCAGCTTGGCATATGAACGCCATTGGTCACGTGACTGACCGGAACCTGGTCTCTGGGCCAGCGCGGGAAGAGCGGGGCGAAAAGGCGCCGGCTCACCTCGGCGTGCAACCGGCTTACGCCATTGACCGCCCCGCTCCCGCGGATGGCCAGGAACGCCATGTTGAAGCTCTCGGAGGAATCGCTCGGGTTCCGACGGCCCAGGGCCAGCAAGTCTTGAAGCGAGATATGGAGTTCTGTATCCGCATATCGGCCCAGGTATTGCTCGATAAGTGCCGGGGCGAACCGGTCAAAGCCGGCATCCACAGCGGTATGGGTGGTAAAGAGATTGCCAGCCCGAGTAACGGCTAGCGCTACATCGAACGGCTGCCCGAGATCGGAAGAGCA
>JAMCZD010000501.1:11610-12009 GCA_023473405.1 Candidatus Omnitrophota bacterium | reverse complement strand
CGAAGTGCCGAGGGAGATGAGGAGGGTGGGCCCGCAGCTCATGGGAAGGCTTGAAGCGCCGAATCCTCTTTCATAGCTTGGTAAAGGTCCAGAGACACGGCGCGCGGTTGGCCGTTGAGGAAGACATTTTTGCCATTGGGCCATTTATGAGCATCCACGAAGATGACCAAGGCATGCCAATTGCCCTGACGGTCTCTATGGGGGCGAAGTATCACAGGTGAGGCGAAACGACCTTTCTGTAGACCGTCAGAGAATTCCCAGTTGACCGTTTTCTTTGACGAACTAAAGAATTGGACAATTGGCAATCCGATGGCAGGCCTGAAGGTTGGGCCATTGTCAGTTCTTCCGGAAAGTCGGCCAACTCCGTGATCATGGTCAACTTTGGCAGATTTGAAACCT
>JAMCZD010000501.1:0-11600 GCA_023473405.1 Candidatus Omnitrophota bacterium | reverse complement strand
GTTCTGCCATAGGCTCTCCAGCGTTTCAACCAGGCTCCGAGCTTGGGGATAGCCTCCTTTGCGCCGCAGAGGCCTAGAGTACGAATGTCAATACCGGTTGGCTTTGCAAAAAGGTCGAGCGCGGCGCGCAGGTCTGGCGGGTCTTTCTGAAAAGCCATCGCTCCCATCGCGCGTCTTCCACGAAATCCCAGCGAACCGAGATGCCCAAACACGGCAATAAGCGCCTGGATTTCCACCCAAAGAGAAGAATGTCCACGCCAAAACACATGGAGCTTGAAGGAGCCCTTGGTAATCACTCCACGACCGCTATTGCCGATCTTCTTGCCATCTTTCTCCCGGGTCTGAATAGGGAAGGTGAGATACGCGGCATCGGAAAAATTCTTATGGCCAAGGTCTTGTCCGTCTTTCGCACTGAATTCCAACGACTCGGACTCCACGCGGAGGCCCAACGTGCCAGCTTGCCCATTCACTCCTGACGTGGCGCCGAAAATTTTGACTTCCTGTTGGGAAACAGGCATTGGCGTGAGCGACCGAAAACCGCCAAGGGTGCGGAACCACCAGCGGAGTTGGCCGCGAATGGACGGAGCGCGGATTTCGGCCTGTTTATCCGGTTCGGCCCCGCCGCAAAAGCAGGGCGTGATCAATTCGAGGTGGAAAGTTTCGTATTTCATGGCATTTTGCCTTCCTTGCCAGGGAAGAGTTGTTTGGAAAGTTGACGGATGGCTTGCTCGATCTGGGCTGGTTTGCCACCTTTTCGGGCCTTGTTTTTGAGGTCCTCCCAGAATTTGCGGCGGGAACCCGCTTGCTCGGAAGGCAACCGTAAAGCGCGAACGATGGCTTGCTGCTCTGACAACTCGCGTTTCGTGAAGCTTTCCAACCGTCCACGAAACCGCTCGTCATTGAGTTGGGCAAATTCGTAGTCAGTCTTTTGTTCGAGCGTCATGTTGGCGGTTGCGATTCTCTCATTCTCGGCGTTGCGCCTGCGGATTTCTTCCTCGGCTTTGCGACGTAGTTCGTTCTCATGGCGCCTTTGTTCCTGCTGGCGCTTTTGTTGCGCATTCGCCAGAGCGTCCTGGATGGCTATCTGGACTTCATTTCGGCAATCGAACCAACCGTATCCAGCGTTGGTTTTGGCACCGAGGCCAAAGATTTGCAGGCCCTCGGCCAGCCAGCAGTGAGCCAGGGCCGTGGGGCAGACCTCCGGTCTGCCGTTCGTCGGAGCTTCTAAATTGGCAAGTCTGGTTGCGTCGGACTGGCCCCCGGAGATGGCTTGAACTGGCACATCTGAGACCTGCCCCCCGATAACGCGACGCATCGGCACAACGGCAAAGACGAAGACGTGTCCGGCAGCAACAGCCGGGAAGACATTGGGGACGGGTTCCTCGATGTCCGGGGCGTTGCCCCAGTCACGCTGCCAGACAGATGAAGACGAGGAGTTGTTGCCGTTACCCGGCCCGGCATAATATTTTTTGTGATGAACCGTAACTATGTCCAGTTCCAGCTTGCCGATAGCCTGGATTTCAAGGGACAGGCCGTCCAGCCTGCCTGTCTGGTTCAAATCCAATGGGTAGGCGGGAAGAAAAGAGACCGTACCGGCGTAGTCTCTGACCATGACGCGCTTGCTGGTTGAAGTGGTAGACTGACTATCGCTACAACAGTTAATCGAGCCGCTTGGAGCACTGCCGGATATGACGGGATGGTTTCCGCCATTTTGCAGTGTTCTGAGAGCCTCGTTACGCATGCTTTGCCATAAGGAATCACCGCAGGCCCAGGCAAAGTCGGAACGTTTTTTCTCCCAGGCCTCGTCACTTCGGAAATCGTTTCGCAGTTTCCAATCCTGTTCCGACCAACCAAAAACTCGGGCGATAGCGGCAAGCATTTCCGAACGCGTGGCGAATGGGGCACAACTGCCAGCGCCAGGGTTGCCGGCTCCAACCGGCTTGGAGCCGATCTCACACCAATCATGCAATGCCGCAAGGGCCATGCGCCGGGCGCACCCTTTAACGGCGCTGCCAGGAACGTAAGGTAGACCGAAGCGGTCCAGGCAAAGTCCGGCGTTCTCCATCACTCCGCCAGCCATGTTGACCATGAGTCGGGACTTGAGTTGAGCGAAGAGTAAACGACTTTGGCCTTGGATAAGACTGCCCAGGAACTGTGCCCACGACTGCAGTCGGTGTATCTCAGGCCGCCGTTTGTCTGCATCTTTAAACCAGGTCTTCCGTTCCTCCTCTTTGGCATTTGGATTGGCAAAACGATCGACGAACAGGGAGCGGCTCTCGCACTTCTCAGCGTTTTGGCCAAGGACCGCTCTTGTATTAACAGGCATTAAGGCAGGCATGGTAATTGGGTATGCTACAAGCAGATGGCTCACTTGTTATCAGGCTTGGAAAATCGTTTAAGATAGGCGATGAAGGCCAACGCTTCCGCGCTGGCGCGCTGGAGGTATTGCGAGTCCCGGGACGCGATGTCTGCAATTAAATCTTTGGTTTGAGTTTTGCCAGCGGCAATGAGACCGCGCCTGGATAAATGATCGGTGGTAGCGTCGAGAGCCCGTTTCATGTGGCTGCGGTTGTCGCCGCCTCCTTCGGCCTCACAAAACGCGGCGGTGGCCAATAATCCATTGGCAATAATCATTGCAGGCAGTTTGTTGACTGCTGAGCGGTCCAAGTCTTTGGCTGGTTCGAGAGCATCGGCTGCTCGGATTTGCTCAAGGTTTTGCATAGCTCAGGCTCCTTTCTCCTCGGTTGGTATAACGCTGCAATATCCCAGGCCGGTGGACGCGTCACCCCCAAATTGGAAGGCGTGTTCGGAGGCGCGCAGCTTGTTCGTGAAGGCACTCCAAGCTTTGTCAGGCGTCTTGTCTCTAAAGCTGGCGCAACGCCCGTTGAACAACGTGACTGCGACATAGAACATGGTTTCGCTGGGGACATTCTCCTGGTTAAAAAGGGCGCCCCCAGCGGCTGTGCCGGTTTCGTCGTTGATACGGACATGTTGCGCCACTTCGCAGGCGTTTTGGGCGAAGAAACTCACCATACCATCGCTGAGAATCACGAGTCGAGAGGCGACTTCCCGCCAGACCGGCTCGTTCGGGAGGAGTCGAGCCAACTGTTCCCCTACCCTGGCTGCGGCCTCATCGCCAATACGGCTAAAGGTGTATTCCTCGAGGACCACCTTGTCGCCGAATGCCAAGGGGCCGTTGGCGGTGAAGAACGCGAGTTCATCCCGGGTATCGGGCTGGCCATCGGCATGCGCCGGGAAACTTGGAACAAGGCTTTGGTCAAGGACACCGTCCCTGGCTGCGCGGGCTAAAATCAGGGGGCATGTGATCCATGCGAAACTGCCTTTGGCGGAGCGAATAGGGAAGACCAGCAACCGCGCCTCGGTAAACTGAATGGCTCCCGCGAATGAGTGATTGGCGTTGTCACTACCGAAGAGCCATCCCGCCTCGGTTGCATCGAGAATGGTCTTCTCCCCATCCTCTCGCACTCTGACACGGACTCTCTTGCCGCCATCCTCCATCAAGCCGCCATTCCAGGCGTCGGCGAAGGTACCCTTGAGGCTCGAAGCCGGGATCACCGGAAATCCGGTATGGCGTTCGCGGATGATGGGCTGGTCGATGGCTCCGACACTGGCGCCGGCGCCGACGTGGAGCGGCGTTCGAGTGAAGAGATAGAGCAGCTTTCGCTGCATCTCGCATTTTGGATTTCGAATTTCATTTTCGTTGCTCATGGTTAGTTTGTAGTCTGATTGTTTTGGTAAGTCATTTGCTCAGACGTCCGCGGACATTGTTGTGGGTTAGGTCTCCGACCTGACAGTTCGGGCTTGCTCTGCAAGCCGGTCGTGGGGATGGACTGGGAGCCGGAGGCTCCTGGAACCGGCAGACCGGAGGTCTGCCCCACGGCCTGCTCCTTTCGGTCATGCACCGGCATAGAATTTCCATGTTCCGCAGACACCCAAGCCATACCCCTTTTCGCCAAGGAGCGTGCTGCGTCGGTTTTTGATTTCAGTACCATCGCTTGCGCCATGCCAGTTGAGAGCGTTGGCAAGTGCAACAGCGGCTTCTCGTGACTGGGCTTCAAAATAATAAACCGCGCCGGCAGGGACAGCTAGATGAGTGGGCTTAGCACCGCCGTTTGGATTCCGCTCGGGGTCTGCCGGATTCCCCAAGGCCCAGCCGGTGACAGAAATGGGTTTAGGAACAAGGGCGGCAACCAACCGGGCCGTCCGGCTTGGACGCGAGGAATAACCCTTGCCCTCGTAGTGGAGACGGCGACGTCGTCGGCGCTCGTCTTGGCTGACAGTTTCAAGCAGAACGTCCCCGCTCTGCGGGCAAATCCAATTGGGCAACCAGCCGCCCGGATGAAAGGTCCGCGTCGTCTTGCGTCTGGAGATGCCCTCAGGAATCTTTGGCCAGAGGGCGGGCGTGAGCAGAGCCCATTTTACGGCGAACTTGCCGTTGGCGAGCTCGACAAACTGCGCCGGTTGGCGAAGGCCGCGAGGCAGAGGTAAACCGGACTCAGGAACGTCAGATCGGTGTGCAGTGCAAATCCGCTGCTGGCCGCCGACTATGATTGACTGCGAGTGGTTATTGAGAAGTGCGGCGACGAGATCGCGTTTCGCGCTTGGATTGCCGTTGAGCTTGTCCGGGGCCTCGGCAAACAGGCCCAAACGGCAGTCTTCGTGGAGGCGGAGGTATTGAGCGGAGTAAATTATGCCAGCAGCTTCTCCTTGGCCAGTGGTGCCGGTGACTGGATCAATGCCAATGCCGATGGCGTGTTCGATTTCGGCCAGGTCTTTATCATGGAGAAACTCGGAGCAGGGCAGACGAGCTGATTTGGGGGTGTTGGGAGTTGAGTCATTGAGGTAGTCCTCAAAGGCCATCGTGCTGATCCATGGTTCGCCACCGGCGTCTTTGGTGGGAGGTTTGGTATTAGCCACGGCGTACGTAAGCGGGTGGGGCAAGTTGGAAATCCGCCAGGGACGGTCATTGTCGTCATCCGGGAAGATTGGGTGAGCGGGCCTGAGAGTCACTTTTACACTTCCATCGGATTGAGCATCATTTGGGCGGGGGAAAAACCAAGTCTGGTTGCCGGAGATTGCCTCTCGTGAATTGGCTGACGCGGCCTTTGCGCTTCCTATTCCTTGAACCCGGACCGGGAATGGGCCGGCGCTGAGAAGGGAGCCAAATCTGCGATCGCGTTGATCGGAGTAGCTGCCGCTGCGTCCCCTGCGGTGCGGGTGGGCGTCATTGGCTAGACCGGAGCGCCAAAGCGCGGCGTGCAGGGCATGACTTGTCACGTCGGGCAGGGGCCACGCGGCGGTGTGTCCGGCCAGAGAGCCGCTCATGGGACGGCCGTCGCGGAAAAAGAGAACATCGGCAGGTTCCAGCAGGATAATATTCATGCGGTGCCTTTCGGCTGGGAGTTGATATCGGATTCAGTGCTTGTTCGGTTGGCGAAAGCAACGGTTTGCATTAGGCCGATGAGGGCCTGAAGAGGGGATTGGATCGGACCAAATTCGAGCTGTGCTCTTTTTTCGGGAGTAAGGCGGGCCCATTCCTCATTGTCTTCGCGAATCTTCTTCAGTCCTTTTTCGGCCTCTCCATTTACTTCGTCCAGGTATCGGCCGAGCAAGGCCTTTTCGGGCTCCTGTTCTGGGGCGAAGTCTAAAAGCCTTTTGTATTCATCTGACTTTTTGTTCTGGCCCTGCCGGTCCACCACGTATCGAAATTCGCGGAGAGCCACCCCTGCGACGGGAAAATCAGACAGTGGCGCCAGGCTCTTTGCCGCCAGTCCGCTGGTTTCAAGCAGGTAGCCTTTGAGCAGTTCGACGATACGATACGGGAATTTGCTGCTCACTGCCCCGGTTGCCATCGCCTCCAGCACTCCGTCATAGATATCCAGACCGCCAGAATCCCACTTGGCGCCCCACTCAATGGTTTCGCCACTGCGCTTCATCAGAGTGACCGCAACCGCGCTCCGCCCGAGTTGCTTTTTGGCGCGCTTTTCGGCCGCCTGAGCGGCGCGCACAACGTCTTGCAGGGGTGACTTGAAATGCGCAATGGCAATGCCCACAGAGCAATCCGCAGCCGGACCGGGAACAAGAAAGGGAATTGCTTGCTGCCGCTGGTCCGAGATGTCCAGACGGCGAAGGAAGCCCGGTGCGGCGGCGTCCAGCAGACCTTCGTCGGCGGCGAGCTTTTGAAAATAGGGTGCGCTCGATGGTCCGGGATTGCGCCCGCTTTCGGTCTCGTGCATCGAAAGCAGCCGTTTTGCGTAAGCGGCCAGAAATTCTTTCAGCGACAAATCGCCTTGAAACGCCTTTTGCAAAGCCCTTGCGCAATCCAGAGCCGTGTCTGCCGGAAGCATCGCGACAACGTCATCGCCCCCGGCATAGAGGAGTCGGCCATCAAACACTTCGACAATGGGCCGCGCACAGAGCAACGCGAAGTTGCCTAGTGCCTCGCTGAACTGTAGATGGTAACTGGGAGAGACCAGGCGGCGGGTTTGCAACAGGTTGGCAAAGCGATCTATAAGGTTGCCGCTTCCATCCGGGTCACTGCAGCGCTTGAAGTATTCGAGCGAACCTTGGTTCTGCGACTTGCCAGTATCCGTGTAATTGGCGAACTGGGTAGCGTAGTGCGGCGCCTTGTCTCCAGACACCCATTGGCCAATGGAATCCCCATCGAGGGCGAGCACGGCGAAGTACTTCCCACCGGGGGCTTCGTCGGGGGCCAATTCCAGGTTATCCTCAGCATCGTTGTCGAATGGATGGTGGCGGGCAATGGACCGAGTGTTTGGCATCCGGTATTCAGAGGGTCGCGCTGCCAGGCTTTTTTCTTCTGCGAGCCAGGTCAAATGCCAAACTCGTTTGACCAGGGTGATGGCGCCGACCTCGTCGTCATATTTGAAAAGCCTGGGCCAGTCGCCATCCAGCAGGTTCGCCACCTTATCGGCAAAGCCCGATCCACCAAAAAGCATCTCCTCGCGGCCGGTGAGCGCGTCCTTGCTTTGGACGACTCCGGTTTCCTGCCATCCTCCGGGCGACCATGCGTCAAAGGCGCGGGTCTGCCGGACGGCGTCGAGTGCCCAATGACTGAGCGCGGTGAGGAGTGCCCAGCCAAGACCAATGTTGTTTAGAGTATCCTTGGGGCCCTTATCTCCGCCCGCGTAGTAGCGGGGATCACGATGCTCCTTGGGCATGAAATCGGTGGCGGCCTTCACGACAGTATCGAAGCGCTGCAATAGTGTTTTCTCGCCATGCTGCGGTTCTTCTGCCGGCAGAAGCTCAGCGAGCTTTTTTGCCTCATCGAAACTCTTCGGCCAAGGCAAAGCGTGCCAGGAGACTTTGAGAAACCGGTCAGTCTGATCGATGAAGCGCTGGCGCGCTTTGGCCTCCTCGCGGAGTTGAGGTGGCCCGAGTTGGAGCAGGCCCGAGTGTGCCACCTTTCGCCAGACGGAATCGCGAATCTTGTGCCACTCTTCGCAAACCGCGGTGGCCACCAATTCGCCGAGTTGAGCGGCGTCACCTTGGGGCACGATCGCGAGGAAAACATTTGGCAGGTTGGGCGTCAGCAGGTCGAGATCGGGATTGTTCAACGCGTTTTTGCGGCGGTCGCAGCGTGCCCGTTCCCGCAAAGTCTCCCAAACCGACCTGCTACCGATACGCACGCAGTTCCAAAGATCGTCGCGCCATTGCAAATCAAAAAGCGGCTGACCTCGCAGGTTGGGATAAATAATGGCGTCCGGCCCAACCTCGGCTGAAAGCGCCTTCAGCCCGGCGGCCATTAGCCACGAAAGCAAATACGAGCCGCTCCAGATGTCACGGGTACTGCGGGCCTGGGCGATAAACTCCTGGACAGGCCCGAGCTGGAACTTCAAAAATGCCGGGCGCAATTTCGCCTCACGCAGGGCCACGATCCATTTCTCAGGATGGGTCGCGGCCGATGGGTCGGGCAGGTCCGCACACCCGGCAAGTGCAGCGACGACAGCGTTGTGGGTCCATATCGTGTGATCCGGCAGTCTGGTATCGGCGGGAATGAAGGCGAAGCGAGCATCCCGTTCAGCGGCGAAATAGGGCCACAACCGCCAGTGGGCAAAGAAGCGCGCGCGCCATTTTTGCTCCTCTGTCCAGTTATGCGGGAAGTCATTGAGGATGGGCTGGATAGTCTGCTCGTGTTCCTCCAATTCGCCCTCGATGGCGTCATAACCGGTGATCTCCTGTCCTTGGGGAAACCTCAGCACGCTTGGTGGGCCATTTTTTGAGGAGCCCAGCGGATGGTGAAAGCCTGCGCGCACACCATCAAAGCAGCACATCAGCCCAGAGCTTCGTGATGCCGGGAAGGGAAACCGGTCGGCACTGGAGGCGGTAAAGTCTGCCTGCTTGGCGTAAGCACGGAGTTCCTCTTCGGAAAATCCGGCTGCGCGCAAGGCGCGTTCGGAGCGTTGGTCGTGTGTAGACAGGTCGATGCACTTGCTAGGCGGATCGTGCAGGTAGGCAGCTAGTTTGTGTTTCCAATTCAACATACTATACTCTTCGGTTTTCAAGGTGAACAATACACGCAAAGATGTCGCGGTCTGAGAAAAGGACGTCGGCGGACGTGGGACGCTTTTGAGGGGTTCATTTAGCTAATGTTATCGGTCAGAAGAGCGTGTCAATAGTGATTCTGAAACATAAGAACTAAAGCGATCATGGACATAACGGTATCGAAGGGCGTGAGCGCCCGTAGACAAATATGAAGTTTGGTTGTGAACACGGTCCTCATGGCGTGTCTGGATTGTGCGAAGCATGCATTGTTAAAAATCTCAATGCAAGCATTTTGTTGAAAATTGTTAAATACAAGGCCGGAGCGCTCCTTATCACAAAGCCCCGCCTTATTGGTGTTCGAGCCATCACCGATCCTTTAACTGAAGTCAAATCATGTGATTATGAAATATGTTTTGAGTTACGAATACGTACCGCCAAGGAAATCAGAAGCAAAGGAAACCGCCAACGCCCATTAATCAACGCTAATCTTCCCATTTTCCCCAAGACCACAGGACGACTGACTACGGACAATTGACCAAAGAAGAATGACAAGTCACGAGGGACAAGTTACGAGTTATAAGTGACGAGTGACGAGTGACGAGGGACAAGTTACGAGTTGCAGGGTAAAATGTTGCGCCAAGTATATCAGGAGAACAGGAAAAGAAGGCAATATTGCCTGCTTTTTTGCTTTCCTTAGCAAAGCCCCTTAAAAGCCCCCACGCGAAGGCTGTTTCTGATTGATGAATTCGGTCATCTGGCGTAGTCAGCGCTATGCGCCTCATCACATCCACCCTCTTGCCTTATAGTAAAGCATCCCCAGGTATTCATGAATTCAAACGCGACTGGGCGCGCCAGGAAACCTATGAAGTGGTCATGGCCGTTGCCAAGGAACACGCCGGGGCTTACAGCGGCGGGAAAAGTGATGGAGCTGGCGTTCGATGCTACTTGGCCTGCCGGATGAGGTAGATTTCCGACTGGTTCAGTTTGGGAAGTGACACGTGGACACCGTCAGACATCAGGGCCGCTCCGGATGCATTGAGCTTCTCCCCCGTGGTCAGGCTCGTCAGGGCATATTCTTTCTGCGCCGATAATCCACGGAGATGGATGCTTCGTTGCGCCTCGGCGCTCTTGCCTCGGAACGTCAGGAGCACCGCTTCTGCCCCGTCGCGACGGCAGAATTGGACGGCATCCCATTCTTCCGGTTTGGTGGCGAGCGGCAGCACGTGGTAGACGTCCTGGTCGAGAAGGTGCCGGTACTTTTTATAGTTGGCGATGTTCCGTTTGATGGCTGCTTTCACCTCGATCGAGGAGAGCGAGAGGCGTTCGCTCAGTTTGCCGCCGAGTGTGCCCATGCCGAACAGCCCGATCATACGGCTCCGGATGAAGGTATCGAGGATGTCCGGGTCTTTTTCATTCTGAATCTCGCCGTAGTTCACGATCCAGGCGGTGTTATGGGAGGCGGGAAAGGCGTAGCTGCCGTGTATTTGGCTCCGGCGGCACCGGAGGGCGTCGGTGGTGTCGTCGGAGAGCCAGTTGGCCCGCGCGTATTGCGCCAGACCGTAGTCTACCCGGCTCGGATAACCGCAGTTCTCGAGGATGAGGCGAGGGAACTTGCGATGCAGGTATTGGTAGATTGCGTATTCGCCACTGAGGGCGGCCAAGGCGCCATTGCCGGGCGCATGGCCGTGGTCGGCCCGGTTGCACACGGCGCCGGGCAAGCCCGAGTTATCCCACTTGAGCCAGTCGAGATGGTACTTCTCCACAGCGGACGCCATTACTATCTCGAGATGCTCGACTACCTCGGGGTCGCCCAAACAGATTTGATCGATGGCCGCCCAGCCATTGCCCAGGTTAAGGCTGACGGTCTTGCCGTTGTTCTTGGCCAGCCACCGCTCCGGAATGACTTTCCCAACCAGCGCACTATCGACGACCTGCGGGGCGAACCACAAGCCGAACTTCATGCCTGCCTCGTGGACCTTGTCCGATAGATACGCCAGCCCGTGAGGGAGTTTGGCGCGGTCAACATGTTCCCAGTTGCCCACGCCGGTGAACCAGTCGCCGGACCCGTTCTTGGCGCTCCCCTCATACCAGCCGGCATCGTGATAGAACACCTCCACCCCGATTTCTTTGGCAAAGGCGATTTCGGAAAGGATGCCCGATTCGACCCCGCTCGATTCGGTGCCCCAAATGTCATAAGTCACCCACGGAAATCCAGCCGGGTTCGGCGGCAACACGCACTGGCGAAGGTAGTCGTGCAAATCCCGCACCGAATCGTCCAGGTCGCCATGAGTCACACCCAGGAACACCACCGGTGATTTCACCGCCTCGCCCGGTGCCAGGGCGCGGTCAAAGCGCTCGAGGCCGCATTTGAGCACGATGTCCGCGCCATCCTTCTTGAGGCTGAACCGCCAGTAGCTCTCCCACTCGATGCCAACGAACAGGACCTCTTTCGAGCCTTCATTCTCGATAGCCAGCCAACCGGCTGCATCCGGTGCGTTCCAACTCCCGCCGGACAGGCTGAAGTCGCCGGTGAAATCCGCTTGTTGCATGCGGTAGCTGCTTCGGTTCAGCCAATGAAACTTCAAAGGCCCCAAATCGCCCCGCAATCGAAGCACCAGTGGGCCAAACTCGGTAAGATGTGCCAGCGGCGAGGTCCCGGAATTCCTGAGGACCGCGCGGTATCTCACCACCCCGACCTCGCCGGGTTGGCTGATCGACCAATCGAGCTTGAGCCCATCCGGGCGGGTCCAATGCGTAATCAGTTCCTGCCCGCCCATATTCAACTTCCGCGCGCTCTCGCCGGCGAACTGGAAAGGCCCATCGCCATCAAACCCGGCCAGCGTCTTCCCCTCAAGCATCGCGCATGGACCCGTCACGCCGTCTTTGGTCGCCCAGTCGAATCCCGTGGCGGAGTCCGCCAAGGTCGCGGCGCGGACGACGTTGTCGGCGCGATCGATCTGCAACTGGGTATGGCCCCGGCTGAAGGTGTGCGCAATCTCCTGGCCGGTGGGGGCACCCCGGATTCCGATGGCGGGCGCCAACAGGGTAAGGAGGGCAAGGGCCGCGCATCTCGG
>JAMCZD010000498.1 GCA_023473405.1 Candidatus Omnitrophota bacterium | reverse complement strand
TTGGCGGTATTAATCAATAAAATGGACTTGTGCGATTATGCCCGGGAGCGGTTTGACGCCGTGGAACGCGAATATCGTGCCTTTCTTACGGGCATCGGGCTTGAGCCAATGTGCTTCATTCCCATCTCGGCAAGGCATGGCGACAACATCGCCGCGCTCAGCACCCGGATGTCCTGGTGGAACGGGCCGACGGTCGTGCGGGCATTGGACGAATTCAAGGTGGCGGACCCGCCAGAGAACCAATCGCTCCGATTCGCCGTTCAGGATGTCTACCGGTTTGACGAACGTCGGATTCTGGCCGGGCGGATCGAGAGAGGCACGCTGCGGGTCGGGGACCGGCTGCTGTTCAGTCCGGGCACCAAGACGAGCGGCGTCAGGACGATCGAGCGTTGGAACGTTTTGCCTCGCGATTTCGCGGTGGCGGGCGAATCGATTGGGATCACCCTTACGGAGCAAGTGTTCGTCCAGCGCGGCGCCATTGCGGCGTTGGAAACGGACGCGCCTTATGAGCTGACCTCGTTCAAGGCGCGCCTTTTTTGGCTGGGGCGGGCTCCGTTTCGCAAAGGCAGGCTTTACAAGCTCAAATTGTCCACCCAAGAGGCCGAATGCGAAATCGAAACCATCGAGCGGGTGATTGACCCTTCCACACTCGAGACCGTCTCCCGCAAGGAAAAGGAGATACTGGTGGGCCGGAACGAGGTCGCGGAATTGATATTGCGCACGCGGCGCCCGGTTGCTTTTGACACGCATGCGGAGAGCCCGGCGACGGGGCGTTTTGTCATCGTTGACGGCTACGAGGTCGCCGGCGGCGGCGTTATATTGGACGATCACTACCCACGCCGCAGCCTGGACCACGTGCGCAAGGAAGACTCAATTTTCTGGAGCCAAGGCAAGGTTACCGCCGAACAACGCGCCCACCGCAACGGCCATCCCGGATATGTGGTCTGGCTCACCGGCCTGTCCGGGGCCGGCAAGTCCACTATTGCATGCAACTTGGAACGTGAGTTATTCAACCTGGGCAAACAAGCGTATGTGCTGGACGGGGACAACATACGGCACGGGCTCTGCGCCGATTTGGCTTTTGCGCCGCGAGACCGGGTGGAAAACATCCGGCGCGTCGGTGAATTGGCCAAGTTGTTCGCGGACGCCGGTTTTATCGTCATTACCGCCTTTATATCACCGTACCGCGCCGACCGTGAATTGGTGCGCAAACTGCTATCCATGGGCCGGTTCGTCGAGGTGTATATCAACGCGCCTCTCCAGGTCTGCGAACGGCGGGACCCCAAAGGGCTATACAAAAAAGCCCGCGCAAATGAGATCAAAGAATTCACCGGCATCTCCGCGCCTTATGAGACGCCATTGAGTCCCGAGATCGAGCTTCGCACCGACCAGTTCACGGTCGAGGAGTCCGTGGCTCGGATTATCGAATGCCTCCACCTTCAGGACGCCGATATGGCGATCTCGATCTGAACGCTGTCGCGACGGGAGATGGGTGAGGGAGGATTCGGGATGCTAAAAAATAATGGGACGAGCCGCAGTTCATCCCTACCGGAAATTGGGTTGGGCGGCGCGGCTTTGCATCCTCACGAAGAGATTGAATTGACGATGGAGGTGAAGGGTGTTACAAAGTCAGCCCGATGTTGCGCAAAACCAACACGATTGCCGCGTTAATTCGGTCGATGCAGCGATTGACGGCTCTGTTCCTTCCGTTGAATGTGTGGGAGATAAATTATATCCAACGAATTGCACATGGCGTTTGGAGCGGATTGGACGATGTGTGTGACCGAGCTCAATTCTTGTCTTACATGCCATGAAAAAAGCATCCGTCCCTCAATTCCGGCGCATCCTCCTCAAGCTTAGCGGCGAGGCTTTGGGTGGTGAGACGGGGACGGGGATTTGTCCCGAAGTCGTCAACGACATGGCGCGCCAGATCGGCGAGGTGCGCAAATTGGGGGTCGAGGTGGTCGTGGTGGTGGGCGGGGGCAACATTTTCCGAGGCATACAGGGGAGCGAGCAAGGGATCGAACGGGCGACGGCCGATTATATGGGCATGCTGGCAACGGTGATCAATGCATTGGCGCTGCAGGATGCCCTGGAAAAGGTGGCGGTGGCCACTCGCGTCCAGACGGCCATCGCGATGTCGCAGGTTGCCGAGCCATTCATTCGCCGGCGGGCCATGCGGCATCTCGAGAAGGGGCGGGTGGTTATTTTTGGCGGCGGAACGGGGAATCCGTATTTCTCGACCGACACAGCGGCGGCGTTGCGCGCGAACGAGATTGGGGCCGAAGTCATCCTTAAGGCCACCAAGGTCGACGGCATCTACGATTGCGATCCCAAGCGCCACAGCCGGGCGCATTTTTACGACCAGATCACCTTCCGCGAAGCACTCGAAAAACAGCTCAAGGTGATGGATTCAACGGCGTTTTCCCTTTGCATGGATAACAAAATGCCGATCATCGTCTTCAATTTGTTTAAACCATATAACCTGAAGCGGGTCATTTTGGGGGAGCAAGTTGGCACACTGGTAATCCCCTAACGACTTTACAGGCGGGTTATGAATTTATAAGCTACGATTTATGACACTTGATGACATTGTGCTTGAGGCCGAAGACAAAATGATCAAGACCATCGAGGTCGTTCACCGCGAGTTTGGCGGGGTGCGCACCGGCAAGGCATCCCCTACCCTGGTGGAGAATATCATGGTTGAAGCGTACGGGAGCCAGATGCGACTGCGCGAACTGGCGGGGATCACCGCCCCTGAGCTGCGTTTGCTCGTCATTCAACCATGGGATATCAACAACCTGCACGCGGTTGAAAAGGCCATCCAGAAGAGCAACCTGGGCTTGAATCCAGCCATTGACAAGAAGGTGATCCGGATCGTCCTGCCTGAACTGAGCGAGGAGCGCCGGGTCGAGTTTACCAAGATCGTCCGCCGCATGGCCGAGGAAGGGCGTGTGGCTGTGCGTCACGTCCGCCGCGATGCCATCGAATTGTTGAAGAAGGAAACCAAGGCGGGAACGATTACCGAAGACCAATTGGCCACGACGGAAAAGGAAGTGCAACACCTCACCGATCAGTACATCGCCAAAATCGACGAAGCCATGGCACACAAGGAAAAGGAAATAATGACGGTGTGAGCCAGACGCAAAGGCCACCGCCGCCCTGGTTTGAGGTTGAGAATTTGGTCGAGCTTGATTCGCCCGCGTTGCTTATTTACCGGGATCGATTGGGCGCGAATCTGCGGCGCATGATCGACGTTGCGGGACGGGTCGATCGCCTCCGGCCCCACATTAAGACCCACAAGATTGCCGAGGTGATTTCCATCGAGATCGCGCTCGGCATCACCAAGTTCAAATGTGCCACCATTGCCGAAGCCGAACTGGCAGCGGATAGCGGTGTGACGGACCTATTGCTCGCCTATCCTCTGGTGGGGCCCAATATCCAGCGGCTGGCCGCGATGGCCAAAGCCCGCCCCGGCACGAGGTTTTCAACGATTGCAGACGACGCTGAGGTTATCCGCGCCTTGTCCCACACCCTGCAAGCGGCTGAGTCTCATTGTCATTCGCCCGGGATCGAGGTCTTGTTGGACATCGATGTCGGCCAACATCGCACCGGCGTTTCGGATCACTCGGAAGCGGTGCGTCTCTATGGTTTAATCGCCTCGATGCCGGGACTGAGACCCGGTGGGCTGCATGCTTACGACGGCCATATCAGCGATTCGGACCTCGCCGCGCGGACCGCAGCCTGCGAGGCGGCCTTCGCTCCGGTCGCCAAGCTACGCCATGAACTGCTTGAAATGGGCCTGTCTGTGCCGCGGGTAGTGGCGGGCGGCACGCCGACCTTCCCCATCCACGCCCAACGCGGCGACGTGGAATGCAGTCCGGGCACTTGTGTTTTTTGGGATGCGGGCTATGCAACGAAACTGCCGGATCTGAGATTCACACCGGCGGCGCTGGTCCTGACCCGGGTAGTGAGCAAACCTGGGATTAATCGCCTTTGCCTGGACCTTGGCCACAAGGCCATCGCTTCCGAAATGCCGCATCCGCGGGTGCGGTTTCTGAATTTGCCGGATGCGAGAGCGGTGGCACATAGCGAGGAACACCTGACAGTCGAAACGCCGCGGGCGGCCCAACGGCGGATTGGGGATTGCCTTTACGGCGTGCCTTGGCACATCTGCCCAACGGTCGCCTTGTATAGGGAGGCGGTGGTAATACAAGACGGAAAAGCGATTGGCCGGTGGAGAATTGCGGCGCGGGATCGGAGATTGACGTTTTAACCATGTAGACCACATGGAGTGCCTCACCTGGAAGGCGCAGGCGCCGCTCACGCTCTGCCGGCCCACTCCACATCTTTGGAGTGCGGTGGCAAGCGATAACGCGACACCGCTTTGGCCTACCCGAAAAGCGCCGGCGCCGCTCACGCTCTGCCGGCGCACTCCACATTCTCTTTAGCCTACCCGGACCAATTCGTCGTTGGTGACGGCGTTCAGGATTTTGAATTGTTCGAGGTGCAAACCGGGATCGGCACGAAACGAGAGTCGTCCATAATAGCGTTTTTCGAGCTCGATGAAGAGGTTTTCGTCTTCGGTGCGGAGGCGTTCAAGCACGGAAGGATGGACGACGATACGCAGTTGGTAGTCGGTTTCGTCACGGTCGCGTTTTTTGAGGAGCTCGGCGACTTTGCGCTGGATTTCGACGCTCATGGTCAAGGCGCTCTTGACCTTGGCGCGTCCTTTGCAGTAGGGGCAATCGTCATAAACCGAGGCGCGGACGCTTTCGGAATGGCGTTGGCGCGTCATTTCCATCAGGCCCAACGCGGAGATGGGCAAGATGTGGGTTTTGGCGCGGTCGCGTCGGAGGCCCTCTTTCATTTTTTGGTAAACGGACTGTTGATCGCGGCGGGATTTCATGTCGATGAAATCGACCACAATCAATCCGCCTATATTGCGCAGGCGCAACTGCCGGCAGATTTCCTCGGCGGCTTCGAGGTTTACGCGTAGGATGGTCGAGTCCTGGTCCTTGCCGCCCTTGTGGCTGCCAGTATTGACGTCAATGGCCACGAGGGCCTCGGTTTCGTCGATAACGACATATCCGCCGCCTTTGAGGTGGACTTGGCGGGCAAAGGCATTGTCCAACTGGCGGGTGATATTGAAGCGGTCAAAAAGCGGCTGAGAATCGGAGTACAATTTCACTTTATTGGCCGAGCGGGGAGAGATCATCCGTATGGTCTCCTGGATGCGGTCGAATTCCGGTTGGGAATCAATCACGATGCGCTCGACATCTTCAGTGAGGAAATCGCGCACGGTGCGCTCGATCAGATCGGGTTCCTGGAAGACGCAGCTTGGTGTTCTGTTTTGGTTGATTTTGGCTTGGATCAGCTTCCATTCCTCGAGCAGCAGTGCCAGGTCGCGGATGAAGTATCGGGCCTGCTGGTTTTCCCCGGCCGTGCGGATGATGACGCCCATGCCCTCGGGGATGTGGAGGTTGCGCAGGATTTTTTTCAGGCGCTGACGTTCCTCGGGATTCTCGATCTTTCGCGAGATACCGCTTTGGTCGGAGTTAGGGAGCAGGACCAGGAAACGTCCGGGCAGGGATAAATTAGTGGTTACACGGGGTCCTTTGCTGCCTATGGGGCCTTTGGTGACCTGAACGATGATATCGCTGCCCGGGGGATAAAGGCGGGGGATATCTTTTTGAGTAATACGAGGTTTGTCCCGCTTTTTAGTGGGACGTTCGACGATCTCGACTGAGCTGTCAAAGCTGCTGGGAACGATATCCCAGTAGTGCAGGAAGGCGTTTTTCTCAAAACCGATATCCACGAAAGCGGCTTTGAGGCCGTCTTCGAGGTTTTTGACTTTGCCTTTGAAGATACTGCCGACTAGGCGTTCCTGGCTGCTGCGTTCGATGGTGAACTCCTCGAGCTTGCCTTCCTCGCAAACGGCGACTCGGGTTTCCAGGGATTCGACATTGATTACGATTTCTTTGTGTATCTTGTTACTGGGCCGCACCAGGAGTTGGACTTTTTGAATCACTTTATTGGCAGCGGCACGGATAACGTCCACGAATCCCTGCACAGGCGGTTCCGGCAAAGGCACGGGGCGAAAACCTGTTTCTTCCGTCTTTTGGTCGGGATTCGTTGAATGGGATTCGCGTAAGTTGCGCTTTTCAGGCACGGGCGCAGGGGTTGGGCGAGGGGAACCATCGGGTGGCAAACCCGCCGCAATATTTTCTGAACGC
Source organism: Candidatus Omnitrophota bacterium (assembly GCA_023473405.1). Lineage (GTDB taxonomy): Bacteria > Verrucomicrobiota > Verrucomicrobiia > Limisphaerales > UBA1319 > JAMCZD01. The sequence continues at coordinate 5,829 of JAMCZD010000498.1, read as the reverse complement.
TCGATTTCTCGGGCATGCCTGACCATATCAAAAACGACTTCCTCGCTCGGTTTTTGGCCGGTTGCGAGGGCGCGGGCCTCGCTGGCGGCTTTCTCCTGTTCGGGAGTATGATGCGAGAGACCGCCACTGGGTCTGAACCGCAAGCCGCCGCGTCGCCGCCGCGAAAAACTTCGATCACTCATGTTAATAAGAATTTCGGTAGTAATAAACATTTTGCAAGATGCCGGTGGCGATCAACGAGCAGAGCACCGAAGACCCGCCATAACTGAGTAGCGGCAGTGGAATGCCCGTCACCGGCATGATGCGAATATTCATGCCTATATTAATAAAGACATGGCTGAAGAGGAGTGTTACCACTCCGACAGCCAACAATTTTCCAAGGCGATCGCGAGCCCGGCTGGCTGTTCTAAGGCCAGTGAACAGAACCATTGTGTACAGCGCGAGCACCGTCACGCTGCCGATGAATCCTTTCTCCTCGGCAATCACGGAGAAAATGAAATCATTGTGTGCCACACCCCGTGGCAAGAACCCCAAAACTGTCTGCGCCCCTTGCCGCCAACCCTTCCCGGTTAACCCTCCTGCTCCCACGGAAATCATTGCTTGGCGCACATTGTAGGAATCCTCGCGCCCGAAATAAACCAGCAGCCGGCGGCGTTGGTAATCCTGGACCTTGATCTGCCACCAGCCGGGAGGCATAAAAAGGATGTCCACGAGCAACAGGGCTATCAGAATCGTCGCCCCGGTCATCAAACGACGCAGAAACGCCACCGGCACGCCGGCGACATACATGGTGACCAACCCGACCGGCAGCAGCACCAGCGCCGACCCTAAATCCGGTTCGCGCAAGATCAGAACAAACGGGAGCAGGATCATGCCTATCCCCTTCCAGAAAACCGCGGGCTGACGCAATTCCTCAGCCGGCCGGCTGAGAAAATGGGCTTGGGCAAAGATGAAGGCCAGCTTCGAAAACTCGGAGGGTTGGAATTGAAAAATGCCCAGGTCTATCCAGCGCCGGGCACCAAACCGCAGGGCGCCAATCCCGGGAATCAACACCGCCACCAGCATGGCCACCATCGCCCAATACAAAACAAGGGACCACCTTGCCCAAACATGGTAATCAACCAAGCAGAAGCCGAAAGCCGCGCCCAAGCCCAGGCCGAACCATAGGATTTGCAGGAAGTAATACTGGCGGTACCAAGGCAAACGGCTTATGGACTCTTGCACACTGGTGGCGCTGTATATGAAGGCAACGCCGATCACCATCAGCCCCAGCAATGAAGTCAGCAAAGCCCAGTCGATCCGCCGTTGTCGTTCATTTAATACCGGTTCGTACATGGCTATTCTCCCATCAGTCTTTTCGCCTGACTGCAGCCAATGACCCATAGGACGGGGAAGACTGCCTCTCCAAATGCTGAATGGCTTGGTAAATCTGCCGGGCGATGGGGGCGCTGGTCAATCCCCCGTAGCCGCCGCCTTCAACAAAAACCACCACTACATAACGCGGTTGTTCATAGGGGGCAAACGAAACGAACCATGCGTCCCGGCGAAAACCACCCTCGGGCCGGGCGACTTGCGCGGTGCCGGTCTTCCCGCATATCCGCATCTCAGGCACGGCTGCGCGCTGGCCGGTGCCCTCGGAATCTTCGACATCCGCTCGCATGGCGTCGCGGATGACCTTCAAATGGTAGGGCTGCACTCCCAAGTCTCCACGCAGCCGCCCGGGGGAGAACGCAGTGATGACCTCACCGTGGGGCGAACCTTGGGATTCGATTCGATCCACCAACCGCGGCCAGAAGACCTTGCCACCGTTGGCAACAGCAGAAGTCATCACTGCCATTTGAAGGGGGGTGACCGCAATGTAGCCCTGGCCAATGCATAAATTGGCGACGTCACCCGATTGCAGCGGTTCGCCCAGCACGGCTCGCCGTTCGAGCCAATTCGGATTTGGGAAGAGGCCGCTTCTTTCCTGCAAAAGGGGAACCCGGGCGAGATGGCCAAGAAAGAAACGTTGCCCTATTGCCATGATCCTGTCCCAGCCGGTCTGGAGGCCGAACTCGATGAAATATGAATTGCTGGATTTCAGGAAGGCCAGCCGGAAGTTGTAATCGCCGGCTGGCGCTTCATCATGGAATATCTTTCGGCCCAACTGATAATAACCCTTGCTGTGGTAGACTACGTCGGGATGGATAATGCCGGATTCAAGACCGGCAAGGGCAACGACGATTTTGAAGATCGAGCCTGGGGCGAAGGCGCCGTAGGTGGCGCGATTGATCAACGGATGAAGATCGGGATCCAATAGCCGCTGGTATTCTTCGCTGGAAATCCTGGGAACGAATTGATTGGGGTCGTAGGTTGGGGACGAAGCCAATGCCAGCAAATCGCCGTTGCGCGGGTCCATTACCACCACCGCGCCTTTGACGTCAGCCCCGTTCGAGTGCAAGGCTTGTTCAGCCGCCTTTTGAATGCGCAGGTCAATCGTCAAAATGAGATTGTGACCGGGCTCAGCCGGCTGCCAGACGTTTTCGGACTGGCGATAGCCCATGTTGTTGACCAACACATACTTATAACCGGCATGGCCGCGAAGCTCCTGATCAAAAGCGCCTTCGAGGCCCACTTTGCCCTCAAAATCGGGCAGCGGATAGAAAAACGGAAGGTCTTCCTCCGGCGCAAAGTCCACCGTTCGCTGCAAATGACCGAGCATATGGGCGGCCAGGGTGCCGTTGGTATACACACGCAAGGGCTGAATCTCCAGGTTCAACCCCGGGGGTTTGTCCGGCTGCTCCTGAAATCGAGCCAATTGTTCGGGAGTCAAATCGTCCAGAATCGGCAAGGGCATGACGAGGCTGTTTGTGTAGTGTTTAAGAAAATCGTTCTCTGCCAGGGAAAGCGGGGTTTGAAGGATTTGACTTAATTGCTGCACCACGTTGCTGACTACCCAATAACGCGTGTGCTTCCCCAATTCACTCCGCTCGTCGCGGGTCAAACGGCGATGGAGGATGGAGCTTTGCTGCGCGACTGCCCGGCTGAACTCCTCTTGGAAGACATCGCGGAGCTCCTCCAAATACAAATCGACGTTGAAACTGGGGCGGTTCTCGGCAAGGGCGTTCCCGTTACGGTCCAGAATCTTCCCGCGAAGCGCCGGAACCCGGACGGCGCGGAAGGATTGAACCTTCTGGCTGGCCAGGTAACGCCGGCTGCACACCACCTGCACATACCACAACCCGAGCAGCAACAACCCGATGCCCGCCAAAATGGCAACGGTCAGAACCAATAATGCCCGGTCACCCTTCTTAAATGGATTGAAAATCAACATCCGCTAAATCATGCGTCCCCGTTTAATCTCGCGATCGGATCGAAAGCTTGGTTCCGAAACGACTGGATAAGTCAGGGCGCGGTTCAAGCGATCAAAAACTCGGAAAAAAATCGGCGTTGCCATGGCCCCGGCTACAGTCAGAATCAGGCCTTGCGCCAAAGTGTCCCAGCCAACCAAAGGCCATGGGCCGCGTATTCCGGGCGGACCATAGCCGAACTCGACCAACGGGATCATGTTCCAGCTCGTGGGAATGGCGGTCGACGCGTTTTCATAGGGCAAGTAGGTTGACAGGATCAATAGCGTCAGCGCCGGCACCAAGAGGCTCGCCATTCCTCCCAGCATGACTTGGGCAAAAGGTTGCTCGCGCAAGATCAATTCGCGTTTCTCATAAAGAATCCATCCCACCAGGAACAACGGCAAGACGCTCACCCCAAGCGGATTCGCCGATAACGCATCGTACCAAAGTCCACCGCACGCAGCCAGAAGCACCACGGTCGAAAAACTGGCGGTGAGTCCCGCATACACCATCAAAGCCGGCAAAAAATCGATTTGAGTTCCCAGGTAACGGCGCAACACGCCGCACCAGGACTCTGCAAAAGCCAGCAGATAAACCGCCAGCACCAGGAAGGTTCTCTGAAACGCATTCATGGCAACAGAATCCAGACCTCCTCCAATCCGTTCAGGTTTGCCGCAAGCTTGACCTGGGCCTCGAGGTATTGCCCATATTCAGCGCTGTAAGTTCGCTCAATTTGTCCAATGGGGATGCCTCTGGGAAAAATCCCCCCCTGCCCGCTGGTAACGATACGTTGCCCCGGTTTGACCGGGCTGGTTCTGGAGATATAAGTCAGAACGACCCGGCTGGTGTCCAGGACATCGGACGCACTGGGAACGATAATGCCGGTGGTATCGCGCGTTTCCTGGATCGAGGCGGCAACGAGACAGTTGGGATCGCCGACCAATATGACTTGAGAGCAATCGGCGCCGACCTCGGAGGTGCGGCCAACCAGGCCATCGGCAGTGAGGACGGGCAAGTTAGGCTTAATGCCGTCGCGGCTGCCGCGGTTAATCAGGATCGTGCGCCACCAATTGGCCGGGTCGCGTCCGACCACACGCGCCAATTTGAGTCTCCAGGTTGAGTCCTGTTTCATCCCCAGGAGCCCGCGCAAACGGCCATTCTCCCGCATGGCTTCGTTTCCTTGCAAGGCCTGGAGGCGCAATTCCTGGTTGTCGTGGCGGAGTTGGTCGATCTGGCTGAGGAGGGTGCTGCGTGGGATGACGGCATTGGCGGCCTTTTGATAAGCGGCATGTCCGGCGTTTGCCAAGCCGATGAGTGGGAGGAAGAATCCACCGATGGCAATTTTGAGCTGGGTGGTCGTTTTAATGGGCAGGTTAAGAACGACCAACACCCAAAAAACAAGCAAGACTAAAGCGATAGTTCGCGGCTTATTCAACATTCTTTCACCCCAACGACACGCAGGGGGTGAACGCAAAAGCGCATCAGGTGTTGCTGGAAAAGGCCAGTCGTCTAAGGAAGTGAAGTTCTTGCAGAACTCGGCCAGTCCCCTCCGCCACAGCGCTCAATGGATCGTCGGCAATATGCACCGGCAAGCAAGTGTCCTCGGCCACCAAACGATCAATGCCGCGCAACAGCGCGCCTCCACCCGCCAACACGATGCCCCGGTCCACCAAATCGGCAGCCAATTCCGGTGGACAACGCTCCAAGGTGATGCGGACAGACTCCAAAATGCTCGAAAGCGGCTCTTTAAGGGCTTCGCGAATTTCCTCTGAACGAACGGTCAGAGTCTTGGGCAATCCGGCGCCTAAATCGCGACCCTTGACTTCCATCGTCAATTCCTGTTCCAAAGGATAAGCGGACCCGATCCTGATTTTAATTTCTTCAGCGGTGCGTTCACCAATCATCAAATTATAGGCTCGCTTCATGTGCGCCACAATCGTTTCGTCCAACTCGTCGCCGCCCACTCGCATGCTCCGGCTGAATACGATCCCGGCCAGGGAAATGATTGCAATTTCGCAGGTGCCCCCGCCAATATCAACGATCATATTCCCAGCCGGTTCATGCACCGGCAACCCAACCCCGATTGCCGAGGCCATCGGCTGTTCGATCAAGTAGACCTCGCGCGCACCGGCATGGGTCGCGGAATCCTTCACGGCCCGTTTCTCCACTTCGGTAATGCCCGATGGCACCGCCACGACCACCCTGGGGGCGATCAGCTTACGGTGATGCACCTTCTGGATGAAGTACCGCAACATCGATTCGGTCACTTCAAAATCGGCAATGACCCCGTCTTTCATCGGCCGGATGGCTATGATATTGCCAGGGGTGCGGCCAAGCATCCGTTTGGCCTCTTCACCAACCGCCAACACCTTGGTCGTGCCGGCCTGAATAGCCACCACAGAAGGCTCTCGTAAAACGATGCCTTGATCGCGCACGTAAACCAGCGAGTTTGCCGTTCCGAGGTCAATCCCAATGTCGTTGGAAAACAGGCCTTTTAGCT
>JAMCZD010000443.1 GCA_023473405.1 Candidatus Omnitrophota bacterium | reverse complement strand
GAGGCCTTCCCCTGAATCCGGGGATTACAGAAACGGGCGCGCAACAATCCGGCGAGCTGGCCAAAACCGTAGAGACCCTCGTCGTTGAGCTCGACCACGAATATGTGCTCGAACCCGGCCAGAATCTCTTCCAATCCGGGCGGCAGCGGGTTCAGGTAGCGGATATGCAGGGCGGAGAGAGATTCGCCCGCGGCCAATGACCGCTCGACGGCCTCGCGGATGGGGCCTTGGGTGGCGCCCCACCCCACCAGGAGAATCTTCCCTGAAGCCGGGCCATAGACCCGGGGGGTGGGCAAGGAAGCCGCCAGGGCCTGCAGCTTTCGCCGGCGCTTGGCGGTCATTTCCATGTGCAACCGCGGAGCGCTCGAAGGATGCCCGTATTCATCATGTTCCAACCCGGTAAGGATCGGGTATTTGCCGCTCAAGATGCGGGTGCCGGGGGGTCGATGGTTGGGAACGCCGCCGGGAGTGGACAGGTCGTATGACTTATGGTCGGGCACATCCGAAAGAGAGGGCGAAATATCCTGGCAGATTTTCTCGAGATCGGGTTCGGGGAAGGCCTCGATGCGGGTGGCAATGGACTGGTCGGAAAGAATGATCACCGGCACGCTGTATTTACGGGCAATACTGACGGCCTCGATGGCGGTGTAAAAGGCGTCCTTCACATTGGCCGGGGCAATGACCACACGCGGGGCATCGCCGTGGCTGCCGTAGACGGCAATGTTCAGGTCCGATTGCTCGACGTGGGTGGGCAATCCCGTGGAAGGTCCTCCCCGTTGCACATCGATGATCACCAGAGGGATTTCGGCCATCACGCCCCAGCCCAAGGCCTCCATCTTCAATGATATGCCGGGACCGCTTGACCCGGTAACGGCCACCCGACCGCCGTAACTGGCGCCAAGGGCCATGGATATCGCGGCGATTTCGTCTTCGCACTGAATGAATGATCCACCATACTTGGGGAGCTCCAGGCGAAGCAATTCCATCACGTCCGACCACGGGGTGATAGGATAAGCCGCTCCGAAACGAACGCCGGCGGCAATAACGCCATACGCCAGTGCCTCGTTGCCGTTCATCACTACCTGGCCGCGGGTGTCTTTCTTGCTCTCGACAAAATGAAACGTCTGAACGAGCTGATCAAGTGAGTAGGCATATCCGGCGTTGAACGCGCCCAGGGCATTGGCCAAAACCGCCGGGTCCTTGCCGCGAAATCGCTCGGTAATCAGCTCCACCAGTTTGGTGATGTTCAAATCGAATATCTTGGCCAGTAAACCCAAGACAAAGATATTCTTGCCCTTGTCCCGCCCCGTGCCGCCGATGGCCTCGACCGTCAACGTCGATATGGGCACACCCACGTGGTGGTAGTCCTTGTTCCACTCCGGGTTGGGCTCGACATGATCGGTATCGTAGAGGACGATGCAGCCCTTTTTGAGGAAGGGCATGTGGTTTTGATAGGAGTGTTGGTAAAAGGCCACGAGGAAATCGGCTTCGTCACCGGCGCTCAACACTTCACCCGTGCCGACGCGGACCTGGAAGATGGAAGGTCCACCGGAGATGGTGGAAGGTATGGTCATGAAGGTCATGACCTCTTGCTCGGTTCGTCCGGCCAACCGGGCGAGGAAGCCGCCGATGGCCTGAATGCCGTCCTGGGAATCACCCGCAATCCGGATAACGGCCTCGGAGATTTCCGAAACCTTGCGGCTGCCGTCCGGCGGCGCTGTTGTCACTGTTGTCTCATTCATGAAGTTACGATGTATCACTTCGCCTGATTCAATTGCGAATCGGATGCGAATAATAAACTGAACTTTAGCTCATCGCCAATGTTATTTGACCTTAACACTCCCTCGGGGCGTGTCAAACGCGAATATGCAATTTTATAATCCTCACTATTAACAGTTTATAAATTAGCCGAACCGACATGCCGGATAAGCAATTGTTTGCAATTATTTTGGCTTATGATTTGAACCGGTTGTTTTAGGTGTCCGGGGGGATTTCGCCTGCGCCAGGCAAAAGGCCAGGCCGTGTGCCACGCCATAACCGCAGGGGTGGGCGCTCACGAATCCTTGCTGGCGGCGGACGGCGGCCTTGACCTCGGGGACGGCATTGGCCGGGGCGACGAGCCATCGGGCGTAATGGGCGGAGAGCATGGGGAGATCATTCCAATGGTCGCCGGCGGCGAACACCTGTTCGGGGCCGACGCCGAGCCGCCGGGCGATCTCGGCCAAGGCGGTTCCTTTATTGTAGGCGGCATGGCTGAGCCGGGCATAGACATCGTTGCGCATGACGGCCAATTCGGGGACGTCCTGGAAAATGGATTTGAGCCGCAGCAGGATGGCGTCGGTGTCGGCATTATCCTTGGCCACGAGGCAGAAAGGTGAATAGGCGTCGGAATAGACCGTGGCGGAGTAATGCGCTTTGATCCAATCGAAGAAAGGTGGGAGGGCGGGCAGGATACGGGCGAAGAGCTTTTTCTGGTCGAGGCGGCATCGCTGGTTCCAATCCGGCCATTGGACATAGCCCAATTGGTTGAGGGCGTGAATCTCGTGTTCGACCACCACGAGGTAGTCGGGGTGGACGTGGAGGCGGGCGCGGTCCAGGATTTCCAACAGCTCGGCCAAGGTTCGTCCGGTATTGATGACCCACTTGGCGCCGCGGTCCTGCAGGGTGCCGATCAAGTCCTGGAGGAGGCGTGGCACCGGCGGATATTCGCCCTCCGTGTGCACGGTTCCGTCGAAATCGGTCGAGATAATCTTAATTGGTATATCCATGTGCGGGCTTGCCCGGCCATTACCATCGTGCGATACGGTTCATTGTCAAAAGAAAGATAAATTCAACACTTCGGATTATGACAATGCAAGACCGATACGACGACGCAATGTTCGATTTCAGCCGGGGCGACTACGCCGCGGCAATTGGAAGGCTCGAGGCGTTGTTGGCGGAGGACCCGTCCTATTTCGATGCCCAACTTTCGCTGGGGATGGCCTATTATCGCCAGGGCGACTTTGGGCGGGCCATAGCCGAGGGGCACAAGGCGGAGCGGCTCCGACCAGCGGAGCAACTTGTGCACACCAATCTTTCCATGTTTTATCAACGGATCGGCAACCGGGAACGAGCCGAGCACCACGTCTTGCAAGCCCGTTTGGCCTCGTGGAAAAGCGCGGCGAAAAGTCCGGGGGCGCCGCGGCAGGGCTAGAAAACATAAGCGGCCCAACGGGATTGAATTCGCGGTTGGCAAACCGTTCGAAGCCGTTGTTTGGCGGGTCCGGAAATTCGAACGGTGCGGCCCTTGCTGAGAACGAGAAAGATGCTATACGTTAATATAGGCTATGCAGGGAGCGGCACCAAAAGCAGCCGCGCGTGAAAGAGAGAAACAAGAAAAGACGAGGGCGCATGAAAGGGCGAAATTGGATGGCGGACAAAGTGCGGGCGTCGGCGCAGTCGGCCACGGCAGCGGCAGATGGAATGGAGCAGCAGGCTGTAGGGTCTGCTACGAAAGGCATTGAGATTGGTCAAGGTGACGCGCGAGAAACCCCTGGATGTGGCACGAAATATGCTATCTAATGCGCTTGGTTATGGTTGAATGGGAAGCACGGTAGCTTTCTAGTTTGGGTTGGTTGGTTGGTTGGCATCCGCCAGCGGGTTCTTCAGGACTCGCTGGCGGATTGCTTTTGCGGGCAATCAGGCGGGGCACCCGGTGCAGGGGCACCGTTTTCCTTTGTTTACATGGTGTATGATCCCCAGACCGTGGGGAGTAAAACAGAGGTATGTGGTGCGCTCACATATCCAGGACAACAAAACAAGCTGGATTAACACACATTGGAAGAATTTTGTCTCACCCCCATCAGTCAGGTTCTTATGGAAATTTGCTTTAAACCGGGACGGCAATTTGCCAATTTCTTTTCAGGAAAAATTCTATGGCCGCAAAAAACACGCCCTTGGTGGGCATAATCATGGGCAGTCGGAGTGATTGGGAGACGATGCGGCACGCCGCCGCGCAATTGGAAGACTTGAAGGTGCCGTATGAAGCGCAGGTTATCTCGGCGCATCGGACGCCGGACGTGCTTTTTCGGTATGCTTCATTGGCGGCGGGGCGCGGATTGGAGGTCATTATCGCGGGGGCCGGCGGGGCGGCTCATTTGGCGGGAGTGACGGCGGCGAAGACAATCCTGCCGGTTTTGGGGGTGCCGATGGAATCGGGGGCGCTGAAGGGATTGGATTCACTGCTTTCGATAGTACAGATGCCCGGGGGTGTGCCGGTAGGAACGCTGGCGATCGGCAAGGCGGGAGCGATCAACGCGGCGTTGCTGGCGGTGGCAATCCTGGGCGTCAAGTACCCGGAATACCGCGAGGCTTACCAGGGGTTCCGCAAGAGACAGACTGCCCGCGGTGTGGCCCAGCGTTTGATCCCAAACCAGTAGGCGGTTTGGCCAAGGTGACTTTGGGATACTTTCTCTTGCCGGAAATCTTGCCGGTGGTCCCGAGGATTTCCCCCTCGGCCAACCGGATGAATTCGGATTGGCTGCGCACGGGTTTGTCGGCTTTCCTGAGCCTGGGCTGCCGGTAAGAACCGTCGGCTTGGAGAAAGCGCGCCTTGACGTTATCGGCCAGGGCGATACCGAGGATTTCCTGGGTGACCTGCTCGCGCAGAATCCCGTTCTCGATGGGGAACATAATCTCGACGCGCCGGAAAAAGTTGCGGGGCATCCAATCGGCGCTGCCCAGGTAGACTTCGGGTTGGCAGGCGTTTTCGAAATAGAACGCCCGGCTGTGCTCGAGGAAACGATCCACCACGCTGCGGACGGTAATATTTTCGCTTACGCCCTTGACTTGGGGTCGCAGGCAACAGATGCCGCGCACTGCCAGGTCGATTTGAACCCCGGCTCGGGAGGCCCGGTAAAGCGCCTCGATCACCGACCGGTCGACCAAGGCATTCATCTTGGCCACGATCCGCGCCGGGAGCCCCTGGCGGGCATGGGTTTGCTCGCGCTCGATCAAAGCGAGCGTGCGATCATGCAAGTCAAAGGGGGCAACGATGAATTTCCGCATGGCGGAAAACTGGCAGATACCGGTGAGGAGGTTGAAAAAGTTGGTGGCATCCTCGCCAAAATCGGAATTACAGGTGAGCAGACCCAAGTCGGTGTAGATTCGAGCCGTAATGGGGTTATAATTGCCCGTGCTCAAGTGGACGTAGCGCACGATATTCATCCCCTCGCGGCGCACGACCAGACATATCTTGCCATGAATCTTGTAACCGACCAGACCGTAAACCACGTGCACGCCCGCCTCTTCCAATTGGCGCGCCCATTGGATATTGTTGGCTTCATCGAAGCGTGCCTTCAGCTCGACAACGGCGGTGACCTGCTTCCCGTTCTCGGCCGCCTTGGCCAAGGCTCCCATGATCCGGGGATCACCGCCAGTCCGGTAAAGGGTTAATTTGATGGCCAGGACTCCCGGGTCATCGGCCGACGTCTCGAGGAATTCGATGATCGGGTTGAAACTGTCGTAGGGATGATGGAGAAGGATGTCTTGTCGGCGGATGGCGGTAAAAATATCCGGCGCATCGCGCAACGCGGTCGGAAGACGGGGCAGGAATGGCCTGGCTCGCAGTTCCGGCGAATGAATGTCGTCGTAAACCGTCATGAGATGCACAGGATTCAAAGGCCCGTCGATCTCGTATAAATCCTCCGGTTGGAGCCGGAGGTGAGTTAACAATTGATTTTGGATTTCGGGTGGGCAATGGGTCTGGACCTCGAGGCGAACGGCGTCACCGCGCCGGCGCTTGTGCAATTCGTTCTCGACCGCCTCGAGCAAGCTGACCTCTTCTTCCTCGCCGATATAAAGCTCGCTGTTACGCGTGACGCGGAAGCACCAATACCCGCGAATGCCCATGCCGGGAAACAGGTCGCCAAAATAATGACCGATCAGTTCGGCCAGGAACAGGTAATCCTGGTGATCGTCGTCGCCGGGCAGGCGTATCAACCGCGGCAAGACGCGCGGCACCTGGACGATAGCCAGGCGCGCGCCGTCGTCCGGGGTTTGCCCGACCTGGATTTGAACGATCAAGTTGAGCGATTTATTGAGCAACTGCGGAAACGGATGGGCGGGATCAATGGCCAGAGGCGTGACCACGGGCCGGACCTGGGTTCGATAGTAATCCTCGAGCCGGGCAACATCGACTGCTCCGATTTGGGAGAAATTAAGGAACCTGATGTGATTTTTGGCCAAGGCAGGCTGCAGGTCCTCACGCCAACCGGCGTAAAGCTGCGCCACCAATTCCCGGACTCGCCTCGTGATACGGTGGAAGGTCTCCCGCGGGACCAGTCCGTCGGGCGAGCGCTCGGTCACCCCACCCTCGATCTGCTGTTTCAAACCGGCCACACGCACCTCAAAAAACTCGTCGAGATTCGTGCTGAATATGGTGAAGAACTTGAGCCGCTCCAATAACGGGTTGCCCGGGTCCATGGCCTCCTCCAGGACGCGCCAGTTGAACTCGAGCCAGCTCGATTCGCGGTTAATGAAATGGGCGGGGCGAAAGGTTGCCATACTCGGCAAATAACCTGCCCCGGCTGGCCGCCAATTGCCAGAGGAATTGTAATGATCGAACTGGCGTTGGCGTTCGATGCGCCGTGGCAGCCGGGTCATCCGGCTCAGATTTCCACGCGCCTCTCCTCTTGAAGCACAAATTGGATTGCATCAATGCATTGGATGCACAAGAATAACCTTATGCGTGTCCGCGTTGTGCTCCTGCTTTCGCTTGGACTGAATATCGCTCTGGGCGCCCGCCTTTATTTCCTATACCGGAGTGCGCGACCCGATCGTTCTCCGGCCACCACGAACGTGGTTCAGGTTGCGTTGGGAACCAACGCGGTCCGGCCTCGTGTGGTTGTCCGCCGCCAGTTCTTCTCGTGGAGCGAAATTGAATCAACCGATTATCCCACCTACATAGCCAATCTGCGCTCGATCGGTTGCCCCGAGTCAACAATCCGCGATATCATCATCGCGGACGTGAACCAGCTATACGCCCGCCGGCGCACCGCAGAGGTCGTTACCAGCGATCAGCAATGGTGGCGATCAGAACCCGATCTCGAGGTATTGCAGGCTGCGGCTGAGAAATCCAAGGCCCTGGACGACGAACGCCGGGCTCTATTGACCAAGCTGCTGGGACCGGGCTGGGACGTCAACGCCAATCCAAGCGTGGAGGGAAGCAGCGCCGGTATTGCCTTGAACGGCCCGGTTCTGGGCCAACTGCCCGCCGCGATAAAGCAGGCCGTCCAAGAGATCAGCGCTCGTTCCCAACAACGCCAGCAGGCCTACATCGCCGCTCAACAACAGGCCGGCCAACCCGTCGATCAAACCGAGTTGACGCGGCTTCGACAGCAGACGCGCGACGAACTCGCCCGCGTTCTCTCGCCGGTGCAGCTCGAGGAATTCCTTCTGCGCTATTCCTCGACCGCAAACCAGCTCCGAAAGGAACTCGACGGATTCGACGCGACTCCGGAGGAGTTTCGCAACATTTTCCGCGCCAGCGATCCTATCGACCAACAAATGCAATTGTATTACAGCGGCAATGACGCCACCAGCGCCAAGGAACGGCAGGAATTGGAGAAGCAACGGCAGGCGGCCATCAAGCAGGCCCTGGGCACGGAACGTTACCAAGTCTTTCAACTGCTCCAAGACCCGGTCTATCGCCAGACCCAGACGACGGTCGAGCAGCTCGGCGCTCCACTCGAAACCCTCATGCCCATCTACCAGATCAACCAGGCCACGGCGGCTGAGCGGCAACGCATCAAAAACGATCCCACGCTAACCGACGATGAAAGGGAGAAAGAACTGCTCCAGGTGCAGCAGGACCAACAAAAATCCATCCGCCAGCTCCTGGCGGCCAAGGGCCAATCCGCTTCCCAGCCCCAAGCGTCCAACGTAACCCCGCCGATGCCGCCTACCCCGGGCGAAGCCCAGCGTCCTTAACTCGGAGTGCGGATGAAGGCATCCGCGCTCCTGATCAGTGGCTGCGGGCGCGATAGAACCGGTGACTGTATGCGGGGGCGTACGAGTCCTTCAGAAATATGACGCCGTTCGTGGCAGCGACCGTCTGAATCTCGGTCCACGTTTTCAAGTCTGAGGAGGCCTCGACAACGTAGGATTGGCCGGAGGCGCCGTTAATGACACATTGGAATTCACCGGTAGCCAATCGGAATGGCTGGCTCATCACCGCGGGTAACTCACCACCGGGGTTAACCACGAGTGACATGGACTGGTCAGCGACGTGCTGGGCGCTATCGGTGACGCGAACGGAAAAGAAATAGGTGCCGTCAGCGGTTGGGGTGCCGCCGATAGTCCCATCCGGCGCAAGGCCGAGGTTATAAGGCAAGGGCAACGACCCGGGCGCGGTGGACCATTGGTATGGGGGCTGTCCGCCGGTTGCCTCGAGGATGGCATGGTAAACCAAGCCGGCCGCAGCCTCGGGCAGCACGGTCGAGGTAATCCGTAATGAAGAGGCGCCCCCGATCGATGGGGTGGCGCTCATGGCCGAGGATAACCCGCTCTCGTTGCCCTCGATATCGTAAGCGGCAACCCGGATCGAATAGGATTGCCCGTTCTGGAGTCCCCGGAGCGTGTAATTGGTGACATTGCCCAGGTTGTCGATGTCGCTCAAGGTCAAGTCCGGCCCGCTCCAAACTTTGTAACCGGCAACAGTCGGCGAAGGGCTGGGCTGCCATTCGATAACCAAAGCGCCGCCGGTCCCGGCATCGCTCACGGAAAGAAGCGTTGGCGGCTGCGGTGTCCCATGAATCGACCAAGTATAACTGCCGTAGGGATAGACATAAAAGAAATCGAACCGGCTCGAATCGGCGTTCAGTGAGTAGATCATGGCGTATCGGCCGCCGACTGCCTTGAGCCAACGCGTATACAGGTTCGCGCTCCCAGCCGTGTTCGAGGAAGGCGTCCAGGCCTCGGCAGGAGGCAAATACGATGGCTGCGCAATCCAGCTTACAAAAGAATCGAGACCATTGCCCGTCCACCAGGATACACCGCTGGGAGCAACTTTTCCTACCAGGTCTGATTGGAGGTATTGGAAATCCCCGGTATTACCCGAAAGGTCCACCGACCCGGTGGCGAAATCGAAAGAAGCGCCCGAGGGAACGCTGGCGTAGTGAGCGCCGGGAGGCGGATTGGTATTGATTTGGGACGAGGGCAAAGTAACGAGGCTGAAGACAGTTTGCTTGGTGAATCCCACGACACCAAATGCGCCCGGATAACTCTGGGTGTCCATCCCCGCTATTCTGGCAAACATCAACTGGCCCTGGAGAGCCTGGTTGGAAGGTAGATAGAAGGCGGGAATGGTTGCCCCGGTTTGGGCTCCGTTCAATGCCCCGGGCTCACCCGGCTGGCCGGTGGAAAAAACGGTGCTGCCTTGGCTCGAGCGAACCCTGAACTGGATGAAATCCATCGAGGTGCCGCCGGCAAACGGCTGCCAGTCCAGCGGAAGATCATCATCCGGGTTGACGGCCTGGGCGGAATCGTAGTTGCTCACGACCGGTGTATTGGGGTAGACCGCGTTGGTCATGGCAAGCGTTGCCGTGCGAATGCCGTCGTGAAGCGTATTCATGGTCATGGTATAATTCCCGGTGGGAAAGGCGCCATCGAGGGCGTCCAAGGAAGCGAAATTGGTGGAAAACCGGAAGGCGTCGCCGCCATCGGGCGACATGGAATAAGTGGTGCCGTCGGGCAACCGCAGGGTGGCGCTGAGGACGGCTCCGGGGGCGCTCAGGTTGATCCACGAATTGAAATGATAGCTGTTGCCGGACGCCAGAGCCGGTGGACTCGAGGCGTCATTTTGAACAAAGTCACTCTGCTGCTTCAGCAACCCAAAAAAGGTGACGTCGGCTTGGCTCCCCGACTGGGCTTGCGCCGTGAAGTCAACCGCAACGTTGGCTCCGGAAACAATTGCCTGTCTGGGCGCCAAATTCTCGTAGCCGCGCCCGGTCAGATCCTCAACCGCCACCGTCCATTCGCCGTCGAACACGTTAAGTCGATAGTTGCCGGAGGCGTCGGTTTCAGTCCATTCATTGTAGTCAAGGCCGTTCTGGTTGATGTAAGAGTAAACGCCGATATTTGCGATGGGCTGGTTGGCCTGGTTTTTGACACTGCCGGTGATCTGAGCCGTGGCCTGGTGGACGGTATAGAGTATGTTGTTTATATCCGTTCCATCCTGAACGGTGAAGGAAAGACTGGGACGAACCAGGCCGCGTTGCGCGGCGTCCTTGGAATCCAACTCGATGCTCCAGTCTCCGCCGAACACCGGCAGGGAGAATTGCCCGTTGTCGTCGGTGAGCACGGAATGCCAGCCAGGGCCTCCATACAGATAAGCCGCCATGTAAACTCCGCCAATCGGTTGGCCGGTATAATCCACGATCCGGCCACGGAGATTTGCCGTGAACGTTCGGACCACTAAATCCACCTGCACGGCGCTGTCGGCGCTGATGGTTGCGTTGGCCTGCAGCCCCAGGTACCCCAGGGGTGATAGCTGGTCATTGTCCGGTTCGATGTTCCACTCTCCCGCCACAACGCCGACCACGTATTTGCCGCTGCTGTTAATCCGGCCGTAGGCATGCCATTGGCTTTGCGGATCCGTTGCCTCGACTTGAAGTCCGGCCAATGCATGATTGGGATCGCCCTGCAAAAAGCCGTATACGAGGGCGTTTGCCTTGGCGAATTGGAGGTTGATCCCGGTCACGTCCCCCCCGCCGACGTCAATGACAGGGTTATTCTCGGGCCGTAAATAACCGTGCATCGCGGCGTCCGGGCCGGAACAGTCCAGTTCCCAGCCGGCGGAGGTCGTCGAGACCGGCACGCTGAAATGACCGGCGGCATCGGAGAAGGCAAGCGTGGCCATCCCGTTGTTTCCCTGGACAAACATTTGAATCCCCGGAATACCCGCGCCGGTGTCCCGGTCGGTCAACTGGCCCGATATATTGCAATTGGCGGGTGTGACGGTGAGGTTTTGCGTGGTCCATGCCCCGGAGTTGATAATGACCACCGGGGGGGAACTAAAGTTGAAGAGGTATCCCCGGGCCAGGCAACCCAAGCCGTATCCGCCACTGGGACTGTTCAAGGTAAAATTGCCGTTGGCATCGGCCAGGGTCATTGCCTTCATGTTGCCCGAGTTGTCCATGAGAAACACAGGGGTGAATGGAACGGGTTGACCGCCGCCGGTGATTCGGCCCTTTACCCCCTGGGGATAAACAGGCTGAGTGACCACCAGCGATGCGGTTGCCGAAGGGCCTCCGGCCGTGCTGGCAGCCGTGTAGATATACTTGCCTGCGCAAAAATTGGCCTCCGATTGCGCCTTGAACTTGAGCTCGACCTGGATCTGGCCGTTGACAGCGCCATCGGCATCGCCCGGCATATTGGAATTGCGCACCCCGTCTATCGCAAAGACCTGCCCGTCGGCTACCGTAAAGCTTTGGACCAGTAGATCGTTGGCGTCCAATGCGCCGCTGCCGTTCGCATCGAGGAACTTGCTCACGACATAACTCTGGCCGGAACTCACACCAGCAAGTGTCAACGTGAGCGATTCGGCGTAATCACTTGACACGGAAGTTGGCGAAACGGTGGAGGTCAAGGCTTGGGCCGTGCCCGTAAACGCCGTCATACTCACTGCCGCAACGACAGCGATACCTAAGCGAAGAAGGTCATGAATCAATTTCATTCTGTTTTCGGCGCAATTGCGTCAAACTGCGAACTAATAGTGGTTACTAATAGCTGTTTGCAAAGGCCGTCTTAGCTGGTGCTCACTGAAATGCAAGCTAATAAGAACTCAGACTCGGCCTTGGGCGTTGAGAAAATTGAACCTCGAAGATTAGTCATTTAGCATTGAGAAAAGACAGCGTTGCCACGTCCCAATCCTGCAACGGCGCGGTCACTCCGCATTCAATTACAGATGACCAATTTTCAATCCTCAATGATCAATGACCAATCAAAAACGTTGCCTCGCGGGGCCCATTCTGTTCTTATGGCTCGATTGAGATCTGACTTCAACCATGCTGGCCAAAAGAGTCATTCCGTGCCTGGATGTGCATGCCGCCCGGTGCTCGA